>VBCY01000075.1 GCA_005882995.1 Betaproteobacteria bacterium | reverse complement strand
AAAAATCGAATAGTGAAAGAGCAGCCAGGCGAAGACGCACGCCCCCCCGACGCCGATCAAGGTGCGCAATACGCTCATGGTGAGCTGGCCGGCGATCAGCTCCCAGGCGCTCAACGGGCTCACGAAGAGATTGCCGAGATTGCGCGAGTACATCTCCTCGAAGAAGGTCAGCGAGACGCCGAGCTGCCCGCGAAAAAGGATGTCCCAGAGCAGGACCGCCCCGATGAAAAGCCCCGGGGCATCGGTGAGGAAGTTGCTCGTCGGTCGCAAGTACACAGTGACGAAGCCCCACATGATCATCGTCACCGTGGGGTAGTACGCCATGGACACGAGGCGCGGCCACGACTTGAACATGAGATAGGCGTGACGCTCGACCAGCGCCACGATTCGGTTGACCGACCCCGCGCAGCGTGCGATTGCGCTGGTCACGACACGATGCCTTCGGCGTGGCCATCCGCGCTCGCGCCGTGATCGGGATCGATGCGTTCGCGCGTGATGTCGAGGAACACCTCCTCCATGTTCCCGCGCCCGTAACGTTCCAGCAGAGCAGAGGGCGAGCCCTGATCCACGACGAGGCCCGCACGCAGCATGATAACGTCGTCGCACATGCGTTCGACCTCGCCCATGTTGTGCGTTGCCAGGAGCATGGTGCAGCCGCTCTGCTTCTGGTAGCTCTCCAGCAGCGTGCGCATGCGGTCACCGACATCGGGATCGAGCGAAGCGGTTGGCTCATCGAGCAGCAGCACCTCCGGCCGGTTGAGCAGCGCTTTAGCAAGGCTCACCCGCGTGCGCTGTCCCGCCGAAAGATTGCCGTAGGGACGCTTGATAAGCTCCCCGAGATCGAGTTGCTCTGCGAGCTCGCGCACGCGATCGCGCGGCCGCGCTACGCCGTAGAGTCGCGCATAGACTCGAAGGTTCTCGCCCACGGTGAGCCGCTTGGGAAGATCGACGTAGGGCGAAGTGAAATTGATGCGCGGCAGCACATGATAGCGGCGAGCAGGCATGGGCTCATCGAGGATGCGGATCGCTCCTGCGGTCGGAGTGAGCACACCGAGCAGCATAGAAAGCGTGGTGGTCTTGCCGGCGCCATTGCCACCGAGCAGCGCGGTGGTCGTGCCTCGGCGCACGGCGAAGCTGATGCCCTTGACCGCCTCGACCTGACGGTACGATTTGCGCAGATCGCGCACTTCGATGACGGCGTGCGGGAATTGAGCAATTGCCGAGGACATGCGCGCGGGATTTGGAGACCTGGCGCCTGTCAGTCGCGCCTCGAGCCGATTCTAGCAGGCCGCTGCCATTGCACGGTCCGTCTCCGTGCGAATCTGGGTAAACTCCTCGAGCAGGAATCTCGCAAGCCTGAGGAGAGCGCAATGTTCAAGGTCTATGGTATGTCGACATCGGGAAATTGCCATAAGGTGCGAATGGTGCTCGAGGCGCTGAAGCTGCCTTATGCCTGGAACGAGATCGACACGCGCAGCGGCACGACGCGCACGCCGGAATTCCTGGCGAAGAACCCCAATGGCAAGCTCCCGCTGCTGGAGATCGACTCCGGCGTCTATCTCGCAGAATCCAACGCCATCATTTTCTATCTCGCCGAAGGCACTCCGCTGCTGCCCAACGCGCGCCTCGAACGGGCGCAGGTGCTGCAGTGGCTGTTCTTCGAGCAATACAGCCACGAGCCTTACATCGCGGTCGCGCGTTTCCTGCGTCGATTCCATCCTGATCCCGGTTCGCAGCGCGCGCTCACGGATTCAAAGATGGATGGCGGCTACCGCGCCCTCGCCGTCATGGAGCAGCAATTGGAACGCGGGCCGTTCTTTGTCGGCGAGCGTTACACCATCGCCGACATTGCGCTCTATGCCTACACCCATGTCGCCGATGAAGGGGGGTTCGATCTCAACCGGTTTCTCTGCGTGCGATCGTGGCTCGCCCGCGTCGAAGCGCAGCCCGGTCATGTGAGCATGCGCTGAGGCGGCACCGTGCAAGGGACGCACGGGAGCAACGACTTCAGCAACGAATCGTCTGCCGGCAATACTGCGCCAGCTCACGCACGACGGTCGTGTCGCCTGCGGGCTGTCTCGCGTGTCCCTGACCGTACTCGAGCGCCAGCTTGAAATCGTACTTATGAAAAAAAGCATCGAACTGCTCGGCGCCGACCGTGCCAATCGCAGCCAGAGCGTCGCGCTCCGGGTCGTATTCGAGCACGATCGCCGCCAGCGGTTGAGGTGCCGGACCGCTCATGACCCGCGCTCCCGCCGAAGGATCGTAAACGCTGTGGTCTGCGCAGCAGTGGATCACATCACCGTCGGAGGTCGGCGAACGATCCGGCTGAAAGCGGATGAAGCTTACTTCGCGCGTCGGGTAGGCGAGCTTGTGTGCGCAGATCGCTGAATAGGCGACGATCGAGCGCGACGGACCCACGCCGCCGCTCCAGTCGTAGGCCGAGCCATCGGCACGCAGCAGTTCCCGCGCCGCGACGACCGGACGTCCAAGGTCAAGCAAAAAGCAGGGAGTTCCGGCGTAGGGGGCTGCCGCGACCGCCCACACCTCGCTCAAGACGCCTATTTGCGATGCGCCCGCAACGGCGGCGCACGCGCTCAGGAAGCCCCTGCGCTCCATGACGGCCCGACTCACCACTCCGCCAGCATGCGTACATGCGCAGCGACGCTTCGGCCCAACGCAGGCAAGGAATAGCCGCCCTCGAGCGTCGAAACGATGCGTCCCTCGGCGTGACGCTTCGCGACGTCGACGATCTGTTGCGTCACCCAGCCAAAGTCGGCGTCGGTCAGCTTGAGATTGGCGAGCGGATCTTCGCGATGCGCGTCGAAACCGGCGGAGACGAAAATCATCTGCGGCCGGTGCGCTTCCAGCGCGGGCAGGCAACGCCTGGAAAACGCATCACGAAAGGCGTCGCTGCCGCTTCCCGGCGACAGCGGAACGTTGTGCATGTTCGGACCCGCCGGATCGACACCGGAGTACGGGTACAGCGGATACTGGAACGTTCCCGTCATCACGACGCGCGAATCGTTGGCGAAGATATCTTCGGTGCCATTGCCGTGATGCACGTCGAAGTCGACCACCGCTGCGCGTTCAATGCCGTGCTCCGCCAACGCATGAGCCAGGCCGACGGCAACGTTGTTGAACAGGCAGAAGCCCATGGCGTGAGAGCGCATGGCGTGGTGTCCGGGAGGCCGCACTGCGCAAAATGCGGCGCGACACTCGCCGCGTGCCACCAGATCGGTGGCTAGCACGACGGCGCCGGCGGCGTGCTGCGCTGCGCTGAGCGAATGCGGATTGAGCGCCGTATCCGGATCCACATAATGAATCCCCGACTCCGGGCTCGCTGCCTCGATCTCGTTGACGTAATGCGCAGCATGGACGCGCTCGAGCTGTTCGCGGGTCGCTGGCAATGCGGCGTGATGCACGAGAAAACCATCGAGCCCGTCGCTGATCAGTCGATCGTGAATGGCATCGAGACGGGCCGGACACTCCGGATGAAAAGGCCCCATTTCGTGCTGGTGGCACGTTGGGTGCGTGATAAAAGCAGTGGGCATGGGACAGAGGAAACGTCTCGCCTGCGCCACGAGGGCGAAGCGCGAAGCTCAGGCAGTCGAACGGAGTGTAGCGCGCCGCGAGCGGTGATGACTAGACGATGCCTGGCCTCTATAGTGGCATTTTTCTTGCTCCAGTTTATGATCCATGACGCTTCGCCCTGCACAGACCCAGGCAATACCCGTGTCCGAGCGTCTGGCGTCGGTAATCGACGCGCTTGGGCGCGTCGTCGTAGGGAAGCAGACACCCCTTAAGCTGGCGCTCGCCTGCCTGCTCGCACGCGGCCACCTCCTCATCGAGGATATTCCGGGCGTTGGCAAATCGACCCTTGCGCAGGCGCTGGCAGGGACGCTTGGCATAAATTACGCCCGGATACAGTTCACCAGCGATCTTTTACCGGCCGATGTGCTTGGCGTATCGATTTTCGATCCTGCCGCACACGCGTTCCGTTTTCACTTGGGGCCGATTTTTCATTCGATCGTGCTCGCCGACGAAATCAATCGAGCACCGCCGAAGACTCAAAGCGCGCTTCTCGAGGCGATGGAAGAGCGTCAGGTCTCGATCGACGGCGAAACCCGACCGCTGCCCGAGCCTTTTTTCGTGATCGCCACCCAGAACCCGGCCGAGCAGATCGGCGCGTATCCCCTGCCTGAATCGCAGCTCGACCGCTTCTTGATGGCGATCGAGCTCGGCTACCCGGATCCGGCTGCAGAGCGCGAGCTGCTGGTCTCAGGCGATCGCCGGCGGCGCATTCCGGAAATCTCGCCATGTGCGGACGCCGCAACCCTGTCCGCGTGGCAACGCGAAGTCGACGCGGTGCACGTCGCGCCCGCCCTGCTCGATTATGTGCAGGCGCTGCTCGCAGCGTCGCGCGGCACCAGCGGCGCAACGCCGCGTCTGCAGCGCGGTCTGTCTCCGCGCGCCGGGCTGCTTCTGGTCGCTGCGAGCCGGGCCTGGGCGCTTCTTGCCGGGCGGCCCATGGTTCTTCCCGAAGACGTGCAGGCGGTCTTTCCGGCACTCGCCGCGCATCGCCTCGCCGGCAGCGCGCGCGCCGGCGGCCCGCAGGCGCAGGCTCTGTTGCACGCGGTCGCGCTGCCTTAGCGTTTGACGGCTGGGGACCAGCCGACTCGTGTCCACGATTGCCGCTCCAAGCTGGATTACGCACTGGCGGCAACGCCTCTGGCGACTTTCCCCCACCGATCGCGACCCGGTCGTGTTGCGGCACAGCCGCATCTATATCCTTCCGACGCGACGTGGCACGGCAGTGATCGCAACGCTCGCGATCATGCTGCTCACCTCGATGAACTACGCGCTCTCGCTCGGTTTCGCCTTGACTTTTCTCTGCGCAGGAATGGTCGCCGCGGCACTTCTGGCGGCGTTCCGCAATCTCGCAGGTATCGCCGCGTCGCCGCTGGTCGGCGGCGAAGCTTTCGCCGGCTCGCAACTCGAATTCACGATATCGCTCTCGAGCGCAGCTCGCGCACGGAAAGGCATCGAGATCGCTCCCCGGGATGGTCCCGCCGTTGAAGCGGAATTGCCCGCTGCAGCCACGCGGCCGCTACGTCTCTATGTGGAAGCGCGACAGCGCGGACGCGTGCCCCTGGGGCGCCTTACGCTGTCGAGCAACTATCCACTTGGCCTGTGGCGCGCGTGGGCTTACGTTCACTTCCCGCTGACCGGCATCGTCTATCCTGCACCGGAGGCATCCCCTCCGCCGCTTCCCGCGGGTCACCAGGGTTCCGATGCGCGGCGCTCAATCCTCACTTCCGACGCAGAGCTCGCGGGTCTTCGTGACTATCAGCGAGGCGACGCGCAAAACCGCATCGCGTGGAAAGCGGTCGCCCGTGGCGCCGGATGGTACACCAAGCTCTTCGAGGGTGCGGGAGGCAGCGGTGCCATCGATCTCGACTGGGAAGAGCTGCCGCCTGGCATGGATGCGGAGCAGCGCCTGTCGCGACTTGCGGCCTGGATACTCGCGGCGGAACGCGAGACGCGAGCCTTTTCGCTGCGCTTACCGGGAGCTGCGCTTGCGCAAGGACAAGGTGCAGGGCATCGACGCACCGCGCTGGTCGCGCTCGCGTTGTATCCGAACGCTGCGGGCTAGCGATGCAAAAATCCGCGCGTCTACCTCTGACCCGAGCACAAACTGCGTGGCTCGCCGCTTTGCTCCTGTCCGCGCAGCTTCCCTTGTGGATGAGCGTGCTCGACTGGGTCGCGCTTGTCGGCACGGGGCTCGTGATATTGCGCCTGCTTCCACCCGTGCGACGGCTTGGCTCCACGAGACTGCGCGCGCTGCTCCTTCCGGCTCTCGCACTGGTCGCTGCGCTCGGGATTCGCGCGCAGTTCGGTTACTTCCTGGCGCGTGACCCCTGCGTCGAGTTCCTCTACCTGCTCATCGGCATCAAGTTCCTCGAGGCTCGCGATACTCGCGACGGGTCGCTGCTGGTCTGTCTCGCGCTGTTTCTTGCGGTGACACAGTTTTTCTACACGCAAAGCCTGCTCGCAGCGCTGTTGGCGCTCCCTGTGGTGATCGCGCTCGGCGGCACGCTCGCGTCGCTGCGCGCCGGCGCTGCAGCGCACGCTGACTGGCGAGCCCAGCTTGCCGAGCCCGTGCGGTTGACCTTGCAGGGCATTCCGATCGCGATCGTGCTCTTCATTCTGTTTCCGCGACTCGCAGGCCCTCTCTGGGGAACGGCGACTGACACCGCAGCCCGGACCGGTCTGTCAGAGCGAATGGCACCAGGCTCGATCAGCGAGCTCTCGCTCTCGGACGCGGTCGCGTTTCGCGTCGATTTCATCGGGCCGCCGCCGAGCCCCCGCGACCGATACTGGCGGGGGCCGGTCCTGTCTCGCTTTGACGGCCGAGAATGGAGCGCATTATCGCACCTCAAGCTGGGCAGCTTCGCGCGCCGCGAGAGCGCGCCTATCGACTACACGGTAACGCTGGAAGCGCACGGCAAGCTGTGGCTTTTCGCGCTCGAGTATCCGCTGGCATTGCCGCATGCGCCTACCGACGAAGCAACACTGGGAGCGCCGGTGAATGACATCGCGCTTCTCACCTACGACCAGCAATTGCTCGCGCGCAACATGGTGATGCAAAGCGTCCGCTATACGGTGCGCTCGGCGTCCCGTGCCAAGGTGACCGCGGTCGAGGGTGATGTGGCGGACAACATTGGCCTGCCCAACAACAATCAGCGGAGCGCGCTGTTCGCACGCGAACTGCGTTCACGAGTCGACTCGGACCGCGCATACATCGACGCCGTTCTCGCCTGGTTCCACGGCGATCCCTTCGTCTATACGTTGACGCCACCATTGCTCGACCGAGATCCCGTGGATGCGTTCCTCTTTGATACCAAGCGCGGTTTTTGCGAGCACTACGCGGGCGCGTTTGTTACGCTGCTTCGAGCTGCAGGCATTCCGGCGCGGGTGGTCACGGGTTACCAGGGCGGCGAGATGAGCCTCGACGCCGATTACATGATCGTGCGCCAGTCCGACGCACATGCATGGGCGGAGGCGTTGCTCGACGGACGATGGCAGCGCTTCGATCCCACCGCCGCCGTCGCGCCGTCACGCATCGAACGCGGATTGGGGGCGGCGCTGCCGGCGGGCGAGCCGGTGCCCTATCTCGCTCGAATGGAAATGACCTGGCTCAAAAGCCTGCGCCTGCACTGGGACGCGGTGAGCTATCAATGGCAGCGTGGCGTCGTCGGCTTCGACGTCCGCCGGCAGAGAGACCTGTTACGTGAGTTCGGTTTTGACAACCCGCGTCCGGTGCAGCTCGCGGCCGCCATCGCTGGAGTCGTACTCGCCTGGACCGCGCTGGTGCTCGGTTTCTCCAGACTGCGCGCTTCGCAAGTCGATCCCGAGCTCGCGCTGTGGGGCCGTGCCTGTCGCCGTCTGGCGCGCGCGGGGCTCGCTCGGCGTCCGGACGAAGGACCGATCGACTTTGCGGACCGGGCCGCGACGCGCTGGCCGCAGTGCAGTGTCGCGCTGCTCCGCATCGGCGAGCTCTATGCGCGGCTTCGTTACGGTCCCGAGCGCGAACAGCGCGCCGCGTTGCTGGTGCGCCTGCGCGTGAGCGTCGATTCGCTGCCGAGCGTGCGAAAGCTGCGGGCGCAGTCGTAGCCGAGGTCAAGGAACCAGAGCCGCGAGAGCAAGGTCACAACAGCGCGTCTCGCGACAGGCCTCTGCGCCGCAACCTCGCGCGCAGTTTCTCCAGCGCTTCCGACTGGATTTGCCGCACCCTCTCCCGCGTCACATTGAGCTGCCGGGCGAGCTGATCGAGCGTCGCCACGTCGTGGCCGTTGAGGCCGTAACGGCGCTCGATGACTCCGCGCTGCCGGTCGGAGAGCTCGTCGAGCCACTGCTTGATCCAGCCTTCGATCTCGGTGTTGTGAAGCACGAGCTCAGGGCTGGGCGCGTCGACGTCCGCGAGCTGGTCGACAACCGTCGAACCGGGCTCTACATCGAGAGGAGCATCGAGCGAGGTGATGTGTTCGTTGTAACCGAGGACCTTGCGTACTTGCTCGACGGGCTTGCCGAGCAGATGCGCGACATCGTCGAGCGTCGGCTCGCGGCTTTCGCGAAGCATGCCGTGGGTTTCGAGATGACGCAGCGCACGCAACACGATGTTGAGCTCCTTGACCACATGCGCCGGGAGTCGAATGGTGCGCGACTGGTTCATGATGGCGCGCTCGACCGATTGGCGGATCCACCATGTCGCGTAGGTCGTGAAGCGAAAGCCACGCTCCGGGTCGAATTTTTCGAGGGCATGGATCAAGCCGAGGTTGCCCTCCTCGATCAAGTCGGCCAGCGTCAGTCCGCGGTTGAGGTAATGCTTGGCAATACTCACCACCAGGCGCAGGTTGTGCTCGATCATTTTCTGCCGCGCAGCGAAATCGCCATTTCGCGTCGCCCGGGCGTATTCGAGCTCCTGCTGGGGCGATAGCAACGGGCTCTGGCCGATCTCGTTCAGGTAGATCTGGGTGACGTCGTTGAGAAAATCCGCGCCGACACCGACGACCGGCACGTCGAGCGGCAAATCCTGCGTCCGCGTGTCGGGCTCGCTGGCGGCGTGCGTCCCTTCTTCGTCGATCTCGGAACTGACCGTCATGAAACGGGCGGCAGATACTTCGTTGGATCGACCGGCTTGCCCAGACGGCGAATTTCGAAATGAAGCTTCACTTGATCGGCATCGGTGTCGCCCATTTCGCTGATCTTCTGTCCTTTGGCGACTTCCTGTTTCTCTTTCACCAGGATTTCGCGATTGTGAGCGTACGCCGTCAGATAGGTGTTGTTGTGCTTGATGATCACCAGCTTGCCGTACCCGCGCAGCCCGTTGCCCGCGTAAACCACTCGACCTGCTGCGCTGGCGACGACCGGCTGCCCCGACTTGCCGGCGATATCGATGCCCTTGAAATTCGACGTCTCAGAAAAACCCGCGACGACTTTGCCCGCCGCCGGCCACACCCATTGGATCTTGTCGTCGTCGATCTCAGGCACGTGCGCTGAATCGGGCCGAGCGGGAAGGCTTGGCGTTGCCGCTGCAATGACCGGAGGCGCTGGCGGTGACGCGACCGTAGGCGCTACGGGAATTGCCTGCAATTGGGCAACCGCCTGCTCCGAATAAGGCAGCTTGATCATCTTCGGTTCGGTCTTGAAGGACGGCGTGTTGCGTCCCGAAGGAGTGGTGGAAGCAGTCCCTGTCGCAACGCTCGGAGGCGGCGACGGCTTGGGCTCGGAACCGGCAGGCACGATCGGCGCAGTCGTCGCCAGGGGTGCAGTTACGACGCCACCACTCGCTGCAGCCGCGCCTGCTCCCGGTGGACCGAGCATCAGGACCTGTCCCACGCGAATGACATTGGGGTTGTCGATGCCGTTCCAGCTCGCGAGCTCGCGGTAATCCAGGCCGTTGTCGAGTGCAATCTTCGCCAGCGTGTCGCCGCTCTTGACGGTATAGGTCTGCGGCCGCAAGTCGTTGCGCGCAGGCGCTGGCATCGTCGGCCCCGGGGTCTGCGCGGCGGAAATCGGCGGCAGCGGTGTACGCTCGATGACCGGCGCCGCCGGCCGTGTCATGCATCCGCCAAACAGCAACATAGCGACGAATGCAACGGCAGGAGCGCGAGCGCGTGGGGTCATGCGAGTCCGGGGAGCAGTGGCACGAATCTTACCGCGTCGTAGGTATGCTCGCGCACGCCATCGGGCGTCTTCTCGATTACGGTCAGGTACTGCACGCTGCGGTCGTCGTCGCTGCGTCCAGCGAGAGGAAGCACCATGCGCCCGCCAACGTTCAGGTGCGCGAGCAGCGCGCTCGGAACTTCTCTCGCGGCCGCGGTGATCAAGATGCCGTCGACGCTAAGATCCTCTCCGAGCGCGGTCGAGCCGTCTCCGTGCTTGATGCGCACATTGTCGAGCTTGAGCGCGCGCAGGTTGCGTCGCGCCTTTGCAACCAGAGAAGCGATGCGCTCGACTGTATACACTTCGTCCGCCAGCATCGCGAGCACCGCAGTCTGGTAGCCGCAGCCCGTGCCGATTTCAAGCACTCGATGGAGCGGCCGGCCTGCGCGCAGCAGCTCGGTCATGCGCGCGACGACGTAAGGCTGCGAGATCGTCTGCCCGGAGCCAATGGGAAGCGGCGAATCTTCGTACGCACGAATCGCCAGCGCTTCTTCGACGAAGATGTGTCGCGGCACGCTGTTCATCGCGGCAAGCACCGCTTCGTCGCGTATGCCCTGCTCACGCAAGCGCTCCACCATGCGCGCGCGGGTGCGCGCGGAAGTCATCCCGATGCCGTCGAATTTCTCGACACCTGCAATCACGCGGCCGCTCCCTGCAAGTCAGTCACAAGCCACTTTGCGAGCGGCGCCATCTGTGAATGAAGCGTGAGATCGATCTGCAGAGGCGTGACCGAAACGCACGCCGCCTCGACCGCATGAAAGTCGGTCCCTTCGCCGGCATCGGCAGCGGCCCCGGCGCCTCCGACCCAATAGCAGATCTCGCCGCGAGGAGTCTGCGTCTTGATCACAGGTTCAGCCTTGTGACGCTTGCCGAGTCGCGTTACCCGCCGGCCCTTGATCTCGCGTTCCGGCAAATCGGGCACGTTGACATTGAGCAGCCACGGTCCCGACGGATGAAGGCGCTGACGTTGCACCAGTTCGATAACCACTTTTGCCGCGCTCTCGAAATGCCGGCCCACTTTGCTGGTCAGCGACACGGCAATCGACGGGATGCCGAGCAGATAGCCTTCAGTCGCCGCGGCGACGGTTCCGGAATAAATGGTGTCGTCGCCCATATTGGCGCCGAGGTTGATGCCGGAGATCACCATGTCCGGCAAATACTCGAGCAGCCCGGTCACCGCAAGGTGAACGCAATCGGTGGGCGTTCCATTGACGAACAGAAAGCCATTGGGTGCACGGCGCACTGTGAGGGGCCGGTCGAGCGTGAGCGAGTTCGATGCACCACTGCGGTCACGTTCGGGCGCGACTACGGTAATCTCCGCGTGGGAGGCAAGATCGGCGGCGAGGCGTTCCAGACCGGGGGCGAAGTATCCGTCGTCGTTGGAGAGCAGGATGCGCATCGTTAAAGTGGCAACGGAGGTCAGTGGCGAAAGATCGACGCATTATAACGGGGCGGCTCTCACGCGGCGGCGCAGCTTTCCCGCCCATGCCACACGCGGCGCCGAAGACGGCAATCCTTGGCCGGGCGCATCGTTGATGTCGAGCAGCCGCGAATCAACGCGCGCGCTGCGCTGCCACGCGAACGAGCCTATGAGGCCGGCCAGTGCTTGTTGAACACTACCGAGAGTTTGGGATGGGATTCGATCCGCTGCAGCAACGCAAAGAAGTCCGGACGCCGCTGCTCCAGGTGCTTGCGTGCGCCGGACCACTTGGAGACAACGGCGGCGTGGACATCCAGAGCGCCCGGCTCCGCGCCGCTCAACCATGGACGAGCCGGAAAGAGGTCCGCGAAAATTTCCCAGTGTCGGTGCAGCCGCTCACGCGTGCCGGCACGAATGCGTTCCTTGACCGCATTGTCGGAGTCGGCGTCGGCGCACCAGCGCTCGGGATAATCAATGATGCTGATCGCCGCGTAGCAATTGGCCGCGATGAAGACCAGTCCGCGAACGGCCTGGGCGCGCGCCGACGCATCGCGAGGGAAGAGCCCGCTCTCGGGGTGAGCGCCACCCAAGTGAATCAGGATCGCGGCGCTTTCCGAAAGCACGCTGCCGTCGCTCAACACGAGCGTCGGAATCTGACCGAGAGGATTGACCTTGAGCAGACCGGCGAATGCATCGTTCGGCTCCCATGAAGCTGCCTCGACCAGGCGATACGGCGCAGCCACGAGCTCCAGGGCCGCCTCGATCGCCGCCGAGCCCGATCCCTTTTTGCCATAGAGCAGATACATGGGTTTGCCTCCCGCGGGTCGGCCCCGCTACGCGCTCTCTCCTCCGGGCACCATCGCAGCCAGGCGCCGTTTCATTTCCTCGGGCGAGACATCCTCGGTGTGGGTCGCAATAGTCCAGATATGCCCGAACGGATCGGTGAGTGTTCCGCTGCGATCGCCGTAGAATTGATCCTTGACCTCACGCTGCACAGCGGCCCCCGCGGAGATCGCTTGCGCAAAGCGTGCATCGACGTTGGCGACGTAGAACATCAGGCTCACCGGCGTCCCGCCGAACGCGTCAGGACTGCGATAGGGCGAGTCGGGCATCTCGTCGGCCAGCATGACGACGCCCTCTCCAATCTTCATTTCGGCATGGCCGATGGTGCCGTCCGGACCTGGAAAACGCATTAGCTCGACGGCGCCGAACGCCTTCTTATAGAAGTCGAGTACGCGCGTCGCACCACGAATGATGAGATACGGCGTCACGCCGGTATAACCGGTCGGAATGGGCTGAACCATGAAAGACCCTCGGATAAAATGATGAAAGAACGGCAGCGATCAATCCTTCGGACGTGCGACGACGATCTGCCGGTCCGCGTCGCACTTGACAAGCAACAGCGATTGTCAAGAATACGCTCCGGTGCGTTCGCGCGCCAGCGAGGCGTTGCGACTGCCGATGATCCCCTTTACCAGGTTCACATCCGATGAGCTACGTCCTCGAACTGAAAGACCGCCCCGGCTTTCTCCATGCCAAAGTTTCGGGCATTAACAGCACAACCGCGGTGATCGAATACACACACGACATCCACAAGGCCTGCGTCGAACGCCGCTGCCGGGCGCTGCTCATCGAAGAAAATCTCGCAGGCCCGAGCATCGATATGTCATCGATTTTCCAGGTTGCAGCCGACAGGAGCCGACAGGCGGTTGGTATCCTCAAATGGATCGCTTACGTCGACGTCAATCCGGAGCACGATCGGTCGCGCATGAAGTTCGCCGAAGATGTCGCGGTGGGCCGAGGCGCCAACATGCGGCTGTTCGACTCGGTAGCGGACGCTGAGCGCTGGCTTCACACGCACGCGGAGTCGGCGCAGTGACCTCCGCCGTGGCCGATTTCGCGCGACCACGGGGCGTACTCGCGCCCGTGGTCACCCCCTTCACTGCCGACCGCGCGCCCGATGCCGCGCGCTTCGTGCGTCACTGTCGCTGGCTTGTCGATTGCGGCGTCGGGCTCGCGGTGTTCGGCACGAATTCCGAGGCGAACTCGATGTCCGTCGGAGAGAAAATCGGTCTGCTCGACGCGCTCGCCAAGGCTCGCCTTCCTGCCCATCGAATGATGCCCGGAACGGGTTGCTGCGCATTTACCGATTCGGTCGAGCTCACCCGTCACGCGGTGGAGCTCGGGTGCGCGGGGGTGCTGATGCTGCCGCCGTTCTATTACAAGGGCGTGCCGGATGAAGGACTGTTCCGCAACTACGCAGAAGTGATTGAGCGCGTCGGCGATCAGCGTCTGCGCATCTACCTGTATCACATTCCACCGGTATCGCAGACGCCCATCAGCCTTAGGCTCATCGAGCGGCTGGTCGACGCCTACCCCGGCGCCATCGCCGGCATCAAGGACAGCTCCGGCGACTGGAACAATACGCGGGCGATGCTCGAGCGTTTTCAACCACGCGGCTTCGACGTGTTCGCCGGAAGTGAGACGTTTCTCCTCGCAACCCTGCGCGGAGGCGGCGCGGGCTGTATCACCGCGACCGGGAACGTGAATCCGGGGCCGATTGCGCGACTCGCCGCAAGCTGGGGCGATTCCGACGCGGATGAGCAGCAGGCGGCACTCGATCGAGTGCGCGCGGCGTTTCAGAACTTTCCCATGATTCCGGCGCTGAAACGCGCGATCGCGCATCACTCAGGAGATCCGGGATGGGTAACAGTGCGGCCGCCGCTGGTCGAACTGACCGACGCGCAGGCCGGGCTGTTGATGCAGGCACTCGAAGCCGCTGGTCACGCCATGCCGGGGTTGAGTGGCGGCGTCTAACGATGTGAGTACGTCAACCGCTGTTTCGCAATCCCGCTGCCAGCCCATTGATCGTCAGATGGATCGCGCGCCGGGTGCGCTCGTCGGTCTGCCCGCTTCGGTAGCGTCGAAGAAGCTCCACTTGCAGATGGTTTAGCGGGTCGAGGTAAGGAAAACGATCACGGATGCTGCGCGCCAGCGTCGGGTTGTCGAAGAGCAGCGTCTCCTCACCCGTGATGGAAGCCAGCAGTTCCACCGTGTGCCGGTGCTCGGCGGCAATGCGCGAAAAAATGCGGTCGCGAATAGCGATTTCCGGCATCAGCTCTGCATAGCGGGAAGCCACCGCGAGGTCGGTCTTGGCGAGCACCATCGACATGTTCGACACGATGCTGCGAAAGAACAGCCATCGTTCGTGCATCTCGCGCAGGAGAACAAGCCCGTCGGAGCGCTCTTTTGTCCAGGCGTCGACCGCCGAGGCGAATCCAAACCAACCCGGCAGCATGAGCCGGCACTGTCCCCAGCTGAAGACCCAGGGGATCGCGCGCAAGTCTTCGATCTTCAACGAAGTGCCTCGCGACGCGGGACGGCTTCCGATATTGAGCTCGGCGATTTCGGCGATCGGCGTGGTAGCGCGAAAATAGTCCACGAACCCGGGCGTCTCATACACCAACTGGCGGTACGCTCCGAGCGCGTGCGCCGCAAGCGCATCCAACGCAGCGTAATAGCGATCGGCACGCTCGCCTAAGGCCTCTGCGTCGAGCAGACTGGCTTCCAGCGTCGCGGCAATCAGTGCCTCCAGGTTACGGCGGCCAAGCTCCGGATCGGAGTACTTGCTGGCGATGATTTCGCCCTGCTCTGTGATGCGCAGCCCGCCGTTCACGCTTCCCGCCGGCTGAGCAAGAATCGCTTCGTAACTGGGCCCGCCGCCGCGTCCAACGGTGCCTCCCCGTCCATGAAACAGCCGCAGCTTCACGCCGTCGCTTCGAAATGCCTGGACGAGCGAGAGCTCGGCGCGATAGAGGGCCCAGTTCGCGGCCAGATATCCACCGTCCTTGTTGCTGTCAGAATAGCCGAGCATGACCTCCTGAAAGTTGCCGTGTGCCGACAGCCAGGCGCGGTAGCAGGGCAACGCGAACGCGGAGTGCATGGTTTGGGCGGCGCCTCGCAAGTCCTCGATGGTCTCGAAAAGAGGGACGATGTTGAGCGCGAGGCGCGTCCCGCGCAGCAGTCCCACTTCCTTCAGCAATATGCCGACTTCGAGCAGATCGCTCACTGACTGGCATTTGGAAATGACGTAGTTGGCGACGGCTTCGGCGCCGAAGCGATTATGGATACCGGCCGCCACCTCGAGGATCGCCAGCTCCGATGCGGTGCGCGCAGAGTATTCGAGGTGGGGCGTGTGCAGCAATCTCGGAACGGCGAGCTCGCGCGTGAGCAGCGTAACGCGCTCCTGCTCGGACATCGTGGCATAACTTCCCGTGACCCCCGCACGTTCGAGCAGCTCGCCGACCACGCTCTCATGGACGTCAGAGTTCTGGCGTAGATCGAACGCGGCGAGATGGAAGCCGAACACCTCGACGGCGCGGATCAACGGATCGAGTCTGCCTTGCGCCAGTGCTTCGCCTCCGTGCGCGAAGAGCGAACGGCGGATCGTCCACAGCTCATCGAGCAGTTCGGCAGGCGCTGCGTAGGGTGCGAGCTCGCCGTGCGGCACGCGAGGAGGAACATAGCCGGCGAGACCGCGAGCAGTCGCCGCGAGTCGTGCATAGACGCCGATCAATGCCTGACGGTATGGCTCGTCCTGACGGTGCGGGTTGGTGTCGCGCGCCACGGCAGCAAGCGCCAGCAACTCATCGGTGGGATGAACCAACCGTGTCGAGAGCGAAAGCTCCGCACCGAGACGATGCGCTTGCTCCAGATAGTGCGCGAATGCAACGGCGGATTGGGCGCGTATGGCATAGGTCAGCGTGTCAGCGACGACGTTAGGATTGCCGTCTCGATCGCCGCCAATCCACGATCCCATGCGCAGAAACGGCGGCAGACGGAACCGCGACGTGCCAGGATCGCGCTGCAAGCGCCGCTCCAGCATGGCATAGAGCCGCGGCAGCTGTTCGAGAAAGGTGTAACGGTAATAGGCGAGACCGTTTTCGATTTCGTCGAGCACACGCAATCTCGAAAGCCTCAGCATCGCCGTCTGCCACAGAGCGAGAATGTGGCGGTACACCGAGGCCTCGAGCTCAGCGGCCTCTTCCGCAGTGAGCTCTACGCGATCGCGCCATTGCAGCAGCCGGGCAATTTCGCGTTCGGCATCGAGGATGCTTTGACGTTGAACTTCGGTAGGGTGCGCGGTGAGCACCGGACTCAATATCGCTCCTGTTAACCAGCTTTCAACCGCTTCGCCGCCGACGCCGGCACATTCGAGCGCGTCGAGTGCGTGCGCGATACTCCCCGTCTGCGGCGCGGATCCGGCAATGGCATGCGCGCGCCTGCGCCGGTTCTGGTGAACATCCTCGGCGATGTTGACCAGATGCGAAAAATATGAAAACGCGCGCACGACATCGAGCGCCTGACCGATTGGCAAATCGCTGAGGAGTGCTTCGAGTTCGCGTTTAACCGAGGGCGCGTCACCGCCACCCGAGCGCCGGAAGCGAATCGCCGTCTGCCTGATCGCCTCGATGCGCGCAAAAGCCTTTTCTCCCGCTTGGGCGCGAAGCACGTTGCCGAGCATTCGTCCGAGCAAGCGCGTGTCTTCCTTGAGCGGCAGGTCCTTATCGAGCGCGACGTCCATGGGTGATGGGAATGTTGCCCTAACGCGTTCGAAATCGCCTCGCCGACGCGAGCGTCGCCGTCCGCGCTCGCTCAGCGCTCGCGAGGCGTCACCGAAGCTTCTCGTTGCCGCCGCGCGAGCTCTTTGACGATCTAAAGCGGCGTTCGGGCCGCTTCTTTGCCGAACCCAATGGCGCAAAGCCGATGTGAGAAGAATCCAGCGGGTCCTCCTCGGTCTCCAGGGGGAACGGTCCTGCGCTGCGCTTCAATCCGATTTCCGTTCGCCACCGCCTGAAGTGCGGGATGCCGAGCGCGACGATAATCACGAGTACAACGATCGGCGCCCAGAATGGCGCCGTGTCCCAGAATTGGTGCATTTGACTACCTCATCCTGCAATCGGTACCACGCGGCCACCCACCGCTTGCGGATTTTCCATCGTGCAACGGGTGGTCGCTGTCGAGTTGATTCTGCGCCAACATTGTGGCGAGAACAATCGTTTCCGATGATGATGGAGAAGTGCGCGGGCAACAAGCTTCAACGCGCCGCCGCCTCCCGAATCGCCTGCGCCAAGGCTTGCACGGCAGAGGCATAAAGACGGCTACGGTTGTAGCGAGTCAGCACATACCAGTTGTTGAACACGAGCCAGTACGACGCTGCTGTGCGCTCTTCGAGCATGACCACCCCGACCGGCTCCGGGGCAAGATTGTCGGGAATGGCAAAGCCGGACACGCCGGCGCGTACCCAGTCTGCGAGCGCTCGCCGCTCGGCGATGCCTCCATCGAGCGTCGAGGCAACGTCGCTTTCGCTCTCTTGAGCAATGCTCACCGCTGCCATCACCGGCTGTTCGGGCTGCCAGCCATGGCGCGCGAGAAAGTTTGCCACGCTGCCTACGGCGTCTGCGACATCGTGCTCGAGATCGATCGAGCCGTCACGGTCAAAGTCGACCGCGTACGCGCGCCAGCTTCCCGGCATGAATTGCGGGATGCCGATGGCCCCGGCGTATGAACCGCTCGGTAGCAAAGGAGATATCCGCTGTTCGCGCGCGAGAAGGAGGAACTGCTCGAGCTCGCCTCGATAGAATTCGGCGCGTCGCGGGTAGTCGAAAGCCAGCGTCGTGAGAGCGTCGAGCACACGATACGATCCGGTGTTGCGCCCGTAATTGGTTTCGACGCCGATGATCGCGACGATCACCTCGGCAGGGACTCCGAATTCCTTCTCGGCCCGCCCCAGCGCCGCTGCGTTATCGCGCCAGAACGCGACTCCCGACTCGATGCGGGCCGGATTGACGAAGCGCGGCGCGTACTCGTGCCATTGCGGCGGCGCCGTCAACGGCCGCGACATCGCGGCAATGATTCCAGGCTGAAAATGCGCTTGCGAAAACAGCCGGCGCAATGCCTTGACGTCGAATCCATCGCGCTCCGCGAGCTCGGCAATGAAGTTCTGTACCTCCGGGCGCGCCGCGTAACTCTCCTGCGCCGCCGCCTGCACGGGGCCGTGGGGAAGCAACGACAGAGCAACAGCGACGAGGCAAACAAGCATTCGCAGCGGCTCGCACGTTCGCTCAAGCGTCTTGACGTCCATCCTGGGAGCCTGTCGGGTTTACTGTCGCGTATGCGACGGAGGCGCTTTGGTGGGCAGTCCTAGGCGCCGGCCGCGCCGCAGTGCCGGCCCACTGCAAGCGGCCGGCAACAACGGAATTGTCCCCAAAGCGCCCCCGTCCCTCCGGGTTGCGGCCAAACGGCGCGCCTGCAGCGTTGCTCGGCTTGCGAATAGGCCAAGCTATTCGCTGCGCAGAGCGCCTTGCATCCATCGCCGTTTGGCCAGCAACGCATACATGACAGCAAGCCCGACAGGCTCCTTGGGGACAGAATGCTATCATCCGGCCGCGCTTTACTGGCGCTTGCTGCTGTCTCTGGGTGGATGCTCTATTCGTTGTCTCGTCCGTTGCTGTTCGCGCTCGACCCGGAAACCGCACATGAGGTAGCCCTCGCCGGGCTCGATGCAGCGGCGGCATCGGGGATTGCGCGCCTCATTGCACCCCGGGTACGCTCATCTCCGATCGACGCGATGGGGCTCAAGTTTCCGAACCGGGTCGGGCTCGCCGCAGGTCTCGACAAGAACGCCGCTCACATCGATGGGCTGGCGACGCTAGGATTCGGATTCATCGAATGCGGCACGGTGACGCCGCGCCCTCAGCCTGGGAACCCCAGGCCTCGACTGTTCCGATTGTCTCAAGCCAACGCTCTCATCAACCGGCTTGGGTTCAATAACGAAGGCATCGAGCGCTTCATCGCCAACGTGCAGCGCGCGCGCTTCGGGCCGAAGAACGGCAACGTTCTGGGACTCAACATCGGGAGGAACTTCGACACGCCGAATGCGCGCGCGATCGATGACTACCGGGCCTGTCTGAAGGCAGTGTACGTTCACGCGAGCTACGTCACGGTGAACATCTCTTCCCCCAACACGGCTGGCCTGCGTGCGCTGCAGGAACCAGGCGCACTCAAACCCCTTCTCTCGGGACTCAAGGCCGAGCAGGCGAAGCTCGCGCAGAAACATGGCAAGTACACACCATTGGTGGTCAAGATTTCGCCAGACCTGGAATCCACGGACCTGGCGATGATTGCGCGCTCGTTGATTGCGCATGGAATCGACGGCGTCATTGCGACCAACACCACGATCGATCGCAGCATGCTCAAGGGATCGGAGCTCGCCCAGGAAGCCGGAGGGCTTTCGGGGCGTCCCCTGACCGAGCGATCGACTTCGGTGATTCGCGCCCTCGCTGCCAAGCTCGATGGTGCTATTCCGATCATCGGGGCCGGCGGCATCATGTCAGTCGCCGACGCCAAGGCAAAGATCGACGCCGGAGCTACGCTGGTGCAGGTCTATACCGGTCTCATCTACCGAGGACCGCATCTGGTGGCAGAAATTGCCGACGCGCTCGCCTCAGTACCAGGGACTTGAGCGTGGAATTTTCCTCAGGCAGGCTGTGCAGCCCGTGCCGATTCACTGCTGAATTTTTCCTCGATCGACGCCATCATGCTGACGAAGGCGCGATCCACCAGCGGCTCGGCCTCGACCAGTCGCGCACGATCGTTGCGAAAGCGATCCGCGAGCTCGTCCGCCGTAAGCGAGACTGCCTTCTGACCCTGGCGGTTGGTGAAGAGATAGGTGCCGCGCAGCGGACTCACCCAGGCGAGCTTGGCGAATGCGAGCTGTCCATCCTCACCCTCGAACTCGACCCATATGCCGCGTTCGAGACTGCCGGCAATTTCGGCGAACCGATCCGGCGGGATCGGGGCGTCCGACGCCGGCTCGGGCGCCGGTGGCGCCGGAGCCATCGCCTCGGCGAGCGCACGGGCCTTACTGGCGGCGTCGATATCGCCCTTCGCCGTGGCCGCTTCTGCTGCCGCCGCTGCCGCTTCCGATACCGCAGTCGTCGGCACCGTAGTCGAAGCCAGGCCGGACCTGACCGCGGCGGCGTGGGCCGCGACCAGATTGGCCATGAACTGGTCGCGCTCGGCCGGCTCCCAGCTCACGTTGTGCAGACCACCGTGCAGTCGCCGCAACAGGTTGCGCAGCATGGCCACGAGCTTCTTGCGGTCCTCGTTGGCGCGCTTGGGCTGAACGCTCCAGACCAGATCGTCGAGCGTCGACAGCGCTGAGGTCCACGCTTCGCCTTCCTCGCCCTCCTGCAGGTAGAGTTGCGCCAGCGTTTCCAGCCACTTTTCCCGGAGGAAGGTTGCCAGGAAGTTGGGCGCCGGGTGTTCCCGCAGCCTTCGTTCTATCTCGGCACGAGCCACCGTGGTGGCGATCTCCTGCCGATCGCGTTGATTGATTTCCTCGGCCGTCGACTGGACGTTGATCTCGGCCGCTTTTTCTTCGCTGGCAAGGAACGCCTCGAGGTCCTTGCGCAATGTGTCGAACAGGCCGATGTCGTCGGTGAACTCATCGAGCACGCGATGAACGATCGCCTCGATTTTTCGGTACAGCGGATCGTCCTGGCCCATCGTCGGTGACCAGCCGATGCCTGCGTGCGCCAGCGCGTTCACCAGCAGCCTCGACGGATGCGACTTCCTGGAGAAGAACGCGCCGTCGAGCATCGCGGCCTTGAGTACCGGAATCTGCAGCCGGCCGATCAGCGCCTTGATGCTGTCGGGCAAGTCCTTGGTCTCGAATATGAAATCGAACAGCATCGCCACCAGCTCGATGGTCATCGCCTCGAGCTGGTTGGCTCGCGCCCCGAGTGGCGACTCCTGCAAATCGCGCAGGACGTTATGCATGTCCTGCTGCAGACCCGAGAAGTGGACCGGAATCCCGCCGAAGTCGAAACCGGCCTCGCCATGCTGCAGCCGACCGAGGGCGTCGCCGAGCTCAGGCGTCACGAGGATCCGCGGGCCGCCGAATGGCCCCATGGTCGGCATCCCAGCGTCAGCGCCGTAGCCGCCAGGCATGCCTTGCGCTCCTGGCCCCGACGGCCAGGACTGAGAGAGCGCATATCCGGCTGCTGCCGAAGCGCCACCGAGTCCGGACGGTGGCGCCGGCGTCGTTCGCATCAGCCCCGATCCCGCAAGCCGCTGCAGCAGCGCCAGCAGATCGATCTCAGCAGAGGGAGCGTGCCCCGCCAATGGCGCAGACGCCGGTGCAATGGAAGGCGGCTTGCCATCGCCCCCCGTACGATCGCCCACCCCTGGACCGCGATGCTGAAGGTACGCTGAGCGCAACTTCGGAATGATCTTGAGATTTTCCAGATGGCGGTTGAGATCGGCGTAGATCGCGTTGATGTCTTCGAGTGAAGTCTGATTGAGCTCCTTCAGGATGATCAGCTTGACGCGCTGCTCGCCGTCGATGCCATGCAGCGCCTCGGTGAACGATTCCACGATAGTGGTCGGCGCAAGCGGGTTCGTCGATGTCTCCAGCTCGGGCCGGTCAAGAAGGTAGCCGAGCGCCTGGTTGAGCTCGCGCAGCTCCCCTTCGCACAGATTCTCGACCACGCGTACGATATTTCCGGACAGAACCGACTCGTCCATCGCGGTGGTGTCAACGAGCGTGAGCTTCCCGGCATCGACCGAAGCGAAAGCCTGCTTCTGATCGACTTTGCCGGCAATCCGCTCGTTGACGCGGTTGCGCAGTTGCTTTTCGAAATCGGCCATCAGCAGCGCACGCCGTTCGTGCAGAAGGCCGCGCGCGTCGAGACAAAGGACCTGCTCCTCGCGTACGTCGGATCGCTCGGCGCGCGCCATCAGCAGCTCGGCGACGCGATCGAGCAGCGACGTAAATGACAGGAGCAGGCGATGGATGGCCAGATCGCGACAGTCGCCGAGGATTCTTGCGGAATCCTTGGGCGCAGGGCGGCGGACGGCGCCGCGATCGCCGGGCAGGGTTGTCGCGCTCACTCCATGGTCCTTCTCTCGGTCCAGCGAGGCGGGTCTAGCGCGGCTTGCGCCTCCCTACCTTAAACTAACGGCAAGTTACTGTATCACGCGCGCTTTCGGCACGCCAACGCATAAAAGCTCCTCTTATCGCCGAGAAAGCTCCCTCCAGGCCTTTTCCAGACGTTTGTATGACACCGGCAGAGCCGTCCCGAGCTCCTGCGCGAACAGGGAGACTCTGAGCTCCTCGATCAGCCATCGAAACGCCTCCAGCTTGGGCTCGACCCGCTGTGCAGCGCGGTTCGCCTCGACCCCGGCGCGGTAGCGCCGCCACAGCGCATCGACTGCCTCGCCGTGTCTGGCGTCGCGAGCCGGGTCGGCCGTGTATTTCGCGAGACGTCTTTGCAGCGCCCGCAGGTACCTCGGCAGATGCGATAGCTGCGTCCAGGGAGTCGCCGAGAAGAATCCGGGGTGCACCAGGGCATCGCGTTGCGCCGCAATTTCGGATGCGAAGCGCGCGCTCGAGCGCGGCAGGGCGGCAATCTGCCGGGAGAGTGTATGGAACTCGGTGGCGATCTCCGCAAGTGTGCGAAACGCACCCTCGGCTACCGCGGGCAGTCGAGTGCGGGCGCGGCGGACCTGCTCGGCAAATGCGTGGGCAGATCGGGGCAAGTCATCGTCACCGATAAAGGCCCGGATGCCGATGGCGCTTATCACATCGGCGAGCAGCGCATCCGTGGAGAGCGCCGGCTTCAATTGAAGCGCGGCCGCGGCGAATCCCGGCGGGTCGCGGTCCCAACGGCGAAGCGCATCCTTCAGCTGAAAACGGATGAGGCGCACCTCCGCGGTGCGGGTCGCTTCCTCCGCTGCGGCGCGGGTATCGTAGAGCTTGAGCGCAACGCTCTCGCCGTGATCGACCAGCGCGGGATAGCCGGTAACCCGCCTGCCGTCGCGAACAAAGCTCAGCGACTCCGGCAGATCTCCGAAATCCCAGAGCTTGATGCCGCTGCGCTCAAACCCAGGGCCGTCCGCCGCGAACGAGATCTGCGCCGCCTCGCCCAGCTTGGCACGCAGCGTCGCGAGGTCGCGGCCTTGAGCAAGCTCCTCGCCGGCGGCATCGATCACACGGACGTTCGTCTGCAAGTGTTGCGGGGGTTCGATCGTGCTCCAAGCGTCATCGGGCAAGGGTTCGCCCAGGCGTTTTGCGCAGAACTGGCTCAGCGCCTCCGCGAATGGAAGGCTTCGATAGCCCGGATCCCTTTCCGCCGCTTCGAGAAAAGCGGTGACGACTTCGGGCACCGGCATCAAGCGCCCGCGCCATCCCTTCGGCAGCGCACGCAGGTACCACGTCGCCTTCTCTCGCACCATCCCGGGCACGAGCCATGACAGCCGAGCGTCGTCGATTTGATTGAGCAACGGCAGCGGGACGTTCAAGGTCAGCCCATCCATCGGATGACCTGGGGAGAAGCGATATTTGAGCGGCAGACGGCTGCCCGCCATTTCCATGAATTCCGGATACTGCTCCTCGGTGACATTGGCCGCGGCGTGGCGCATCAGCGCTTCGCGGGTCATGAACAGTGCTTTGGGATCCTTCGCCTCTGCCACTTGGCGCCAGCGCTCGAAGGTCGTGCTCGAATGAACCTCCAATGGAATGCGCTGCGCATAGAACGCGACCATCGCTTCCTCGTCCACGAGCACGTCCTGGCGTCGCGCCTTGTTCTCGAGCTCCGCAATCTCCGCCAAGAGCTTCCGGTTATGAGTCGCAAAGGGAGCCTTGGTCGTGAGCTGGTTTCCCGCCAGCGCCTCGCGCAGGAATACTTCATGCGCCACAGCGGCGTCGATCGAGGCGTATGAAATGCGTCGACGCGGCACGAGCGTGAGACCGTACAGCGAGACTCGCTCAGCGCCGACCACTTCGCCGCGCGCCGGGTCCCAATGCGGGTCGAATGCGGTGCGATCAACCCGGTCTCCGGCCACCGACTCGATCCATTCGGGATCGACCTTGGCGGCGCAACGGGCATACAGCCGCGTGGTTTCGGTCAGCTCCGCGGCAAGGATCCATTTCGCCGCGGAACGGGTGATACCCGAGGCGGGATGCAGAAAGAACTTGAGTCCACGTGCGCCAAGGTAATGTTCACCATCTTCAGCTCTCGCTCCGATGTTGGATAGCAGTCCCGAGAGGAGCGCGCGGTGGATCGCGGCGTAGCGTGCGTCATCGATCTTCGCCGGGCGCGATTCGGCCCATTTCCAGCCAAGCTCGACAAGCTGCTCCGAGAGCTGCCGATGCAAGTCTCGCCACTCGGTGAGGCGCAGATACGAGACAAAATGCGTCCGGCAACGATCGACGAGCTGGCGATGCGCAAGCCCCTCGGCAAGTGCATCGGCGAAGAATTGCCATAGTGCAAGCAGGCTCAGGAAATCGGAACGCTGATCGCGAAATCGCAAATGCGCCTGATCGGCGGCCTGTCGCTGTTCCAGCGGACGCTCGCGCGGGTCGGGGACCGCGAGCGCGCTGGCGATGACCAGGATTTCGGCAAGGCAGTGCTCGTCTCTGCCGCCGAGAATCATGCGGCCCACGCGCGGGTCGACGGGCAGCTTGGCGAGATCTCGACCCAGCGACGTGAGCCGGAAAGCAGGGGCCCCGCGTGGCGGGGATGCGACCGGGCGAATCGGCGCTTGAGGCCGACGCGCAGCGCTTGATCCTGCTTGGTCGTCGGGAGGAGGCAGCGACGACAAACGACGCTGCGCGTCCATCGCGCCAAGCTCCTGCAGGAGCTGATAGCCGTCGGCAACCGCCCGCGGAGCCGGTGCCTCGAGGAATGGAAATTCCTCCACTGCGCCGAGATCGAGCGCCGCCATGCGCAGTATCACGCCGGCGAGTGAGCTGCGCATGATCTCCGGATCGGTGTACTGCGCGCGCGATGCGAAGTCGTCCTCGCTGAAGAGTCTGACGCAAACGCCGGCGGCAACGCGGCCGCAGCGGCCGGCGCGTTGATTCGCTGCTGCCTGTGCGATCTTTTCGATCTGCAACAGCGTCACCTTGTTGCGCAACGAATAGCGCCTGACACGAGCGAGTCCGCTGTCGATTACACTGCGCACCCCCGGGACGGTAAGCGAGCTCTCCGCAACGTTAGTGGCCAGTACGATGCGTCGTCCATTGCTGCGAGCGAAAATGCGCTGCTGCTTCTCGACCGCGAGGCGCGCATACAGCGGCAGGATTTCCACCATTGAGGCATAGGGACGGCGCGCAAGCGAGCGCGTCAGGAGCTCGGAGGTTTCTCGAATCTCACGTTCGCCCGGAAGGAACACCAGGATATCGCCGGGTCCTTCGCGCCAGAGATCCTCGGCGGAAGAGACGATCGCTTCCTCCAGCTTTTCCTCGTCGTCCTCTTCGTCTTGCACCAGGGGCCGATAGCGCACTTCCACGGGATAGGTTCGTCCTGACACCTCGATGACGGGCGCCGGCTTCGCGCGGTCGCCGAAGTGGCGCGCGAATCGTTGCACGTCGAGCGTTGCCGAAGTGACAACGATCTTCAGGTCGTACCGCTCACGCTGCAGGCGCTTGAGATAGCCGAGTAGAAAATCGATGTTGAGACTGCGCTCGTGCGCCTCGTCGACGATGATGGTGTCGTACGCGGCGAGGCGCCGGTCGCTTTGAGTCTCCGCGAGCAGGATGCCGTCGGTCATCAGCTTGATATAAGCGTCGGGCCGTGTGCGATCGGTGAAGCGCACCTTGTAGCCGACGAGCTCTCCTACGGTCGTACCGAGCTCCTGGGCGATACGCGATGCCACACTGCGCGCGGCAATGCGTCGCGGCTGCGTATGGCCGATGAGACCGCGCACCCCACGGCCGATTTCGAGGCAGATCTTCGGAAGTTGCGTCGTCTTGCCGGAGCCGGTTTCGCCGCACACGATCACCACCGGATGCGCGGCGATCGCCCCTGCGATTTCGTCGCGGCGTTCCGCCACCGGCAGCTCCGTCGGGTAACTGATTGCCGGGAGGGTCTCGGCGCGTCGCAGCGCGCGCTCCCGCGATGCAGCGACGGCGCTGGCGACGCGATCGATCTCAGCCGCAGATGCGTTGCCGCGGCCAAGCCGCAAAATGCGCGGCGAGAGCTTTTCCCAGTCGGCCGCCATGCCGTCCGCAAGCTCGGTGATAAGGCGTTCGGTAAGCGCCGCAGAAGTCATCGGTTAACCCCGGGGGAGCGGCATTTTAACGTTCGCTCGAGCGGTCGGTTACCTGCAGTCGGACCGAGTTATGATGAACGCTTCAAACGTCCAAGGAGGACCGAATCATGCTGCGCGCGATCACGCTGTTACTCGCCGTCGCCGCATTCGCGGCCGGAAGCATCGATGCCAAGACGCTGCGCTGGGCGGGGCGCGGCGACATGCAGACCACAGACCCGCATTCACAGAACGAGAACCTCACCAACAACATCAATTCGCTCGTCTATGACACGCTGGTGCAGCGCGACAAGGATTTGAACCTGGAACCCGCGCTGGCAGTGTCGTGGCAACAGGTCAACCCGACGACATGGAGCGTAAAGCTTCGTCCGGGAGTGAAGTTTCACGACGGCACGCCCTTCACTGCAGACGACGTCGTATTCAGCTTTGAGCGCGCGCGTTCCGAGACGTCGCAGTTGCGGGTTTACGCCAACGCCTCCGGCATTCCCAAGAAGGTCGACGATCTCACCGTCGAGTTCACCACCAGCGGCCCCAATCCCATCGAGCTCGAGCACTGGGCGACCATCTACATCATGAGCAAGGCGTGGTGCGAGAAGAACCGCGCGACCAAGCCGCAGAACTATACGCAAAAGGAGGACATGATCACGGCTCATCAGGCGAACGGCACCGGCGCGTACATGCTGAAAGCGCGCGAGCCGGACATCAAAACGGTGCTCGTCAAGAACCCGATTTGGTGGGGGATCAAGGAGGGCATGTTCACCGGCAACTCTGACGAAGTGGTCTATCTGCCGATTGTCAACGACGGTACACGGCTCGCGGCGCTGGTGTCGGGCGAGGTCGATCTGGTGAACGACCCACCGCCCCAAGACGTGCCACGGCTCAAGCAGGATCCCAACATCAAAGTCCTCGAGGGCACCGAGAATCGCATCGTGTTCATCGGCATGGACCAGAACCGCGACGAGCTCCTGTATTCGAACGTGAAGGGCAAGAACCCGTTCAAGGATAAGCGGGTGCGGCAGGCGCTCTATCAGGCGATCGACATCGAGGCGATCAGGACTTCGATCATGCGTGGCTTGTCGAAGCCCTCCGGAGCATTGCTTCCTTCCCCGGTACAGTCAACGCCGGATCTTGAAAAGCGTCTTCCCTACGACAAGTCAAAGGCCAAGCAACTGCTGACCGAAGCAGGGTACCCGAACGGTTTCGACGTAACCCTCGACTGTCCCAACAATCGATACGTCAACGATGAAAAGATCTGTCAGGCGCTCGCGGCCATGTGGGCGCAGATCGGCGTCACCGTAAGAGTCAATGCCATGCCGCGCGCCAACTACTTTCCGAAACTGGAAAAGCACGACACAAGCATGTACATGTTGGGCTGGGGCGGAGGTTCGACCGATGGAGTCTTCATCCTGCAGCCGGTGCTCTCGACGGCCAACGGCAAAGGCGATGGCGATTACAACTATGGCCGCTACTCCAATCCCAAGCTCGACGAGCTCACCGCCAAGGTCAAGGTGGACATGCTCCCCGAACAGCGGCTCAAGGAGATCCGCGAGGCACTTGCCGCGCACAACGCGGAGATCAACCACCTTCCGCTGCACCGGCAGGTGATTCCCTGGGCGGCACGCAGCAATGTGACGGCGCCCCACCGCGCCGACAACCAGGTGATTCCTTACCGCGTTTCGATACAGGACGGGAACGTCAAGCCCTAACCGGACAGACTCCCGGCCGGGGGCACGGGCTGAGCCGGCGCTGCGGGCGCGGGCTCAGCCGCACGCACCAGGTATCGGACCATGCCCCAGGAGAGGAGCAGAGTCACGCCGATCTGGAGCAGCGCGTAGCCCGCGCCTGCCGTCGTCTGCTGCAGCACGGCCTGGATCGCCATGGAAATAGTTGCCTGTGCAGCGATAAAGCCGGGGACGAGGCGGAAATCGAAGCGCAGCAGCATCGCGAACAGCAGCGTGTAGAGACACCCCCCGGCGACTCCGGCGATCAGAACGGCTGTGCCATCGTCTGCCGAGAGCGCCGCCTGCGCAGCGGAGGTGAGGCTTAGCAGAAGGAAAGCGGCGATGCGGTGGCGGTGCCAGCCGTGAGTGAGCCGGTCGAGCCAATAGAGCACGATCGTTGTCACAGCCGCGGCCGCAATGGTGGCGCTCACGGGAGCGCTCAACGCAGCAAGCCACGGAGTCCACGCAACCTCAGGCCCTGGATGCGGCCAGTGCGGAAGGGCCTGGGTAGCACCAGCGCTCGCGAGCGTCTTGACGCCGGCGACGAACAAGCCCGCTGCGGCGCCCTTCAACCACAGCGTCGCCGCATCGACAGTCAGTGCAGCGTGGGTTCGTGCCGCCCATGCGGCAACGCCTGCGAGCAGACCGCTCAGCATGGTCAGAAGAATCATCGAAAAGGCGATGCCTGCCGCCCATAGCGAGACTTGCCATAGATAGGGCTCAGTGGTATTGAGTTGCATCGCGGCCACCGGCCATTGATTGCCCCCGGCGATCACCGAGGTTGTTCCCACCAGTCCCACCGCCAGCCAAAACGCGCGCCGATCGAAGCGGCCGCGGCTCCAGGCGATGATCGAAGCGATGAGCGCAGCAATGGCGACGATGATCAGCGCCAGCACCACCGCCTGTCGCACAATGCTCAGTTTCGACGCACGCTCGCGCTCTGCGCGCTGCCAATCCTCGGGAATGAACACATAACGGCCCGCTCCCACAATCTCGTCCCCGGCGATCGCCACGCGGACGCGCGCTTCGCCTCCCTTCCCGACATCGACGCGCGGATCGGTATAGGTGAACTGCCAATCGGAGCGCGCCGGTCGCTGCTCCTGTTCCGCAGAGACTTCGCGCAGGGCGACAGGATCGAGACCGAAGCGTTGCTGAATTTCGCGTTGGGCGAGTGCTCGAGCATCGTCTCGCGAAAGGCGTACGCCAGGCCTTTGTTCGGGCAACCGGTGCTGAACCTGGCGTATCTTGCCTTCGCCGTCGATGGTGACTCGCCATTCCTCGGCGCGTTCCGCCACATTCCCTTCGTCGAATCGTGCATAGCGCACTTCCCATAAGGGTGGCGCCAACCAGGTGCCCATCAGTCGCTTGTAGGCTTCGCGGCCCGCTTCGCGCCAGACGAACTTGTGCCAGCTCCAGGATCCTCCATCCGTTTCCTGGGGCGCCGATCGAATGCTCGACGACCGGGTCCAGTCCGCGCCGAGCGTCACGCCGCGGGTTTTGAGCGCGAATTCGGCAGCCGCTTCGGCTTGCGCACGACTCAAGCCCTGTGGCAACGCATCGCTGCGGTAATCGCCGGCAAGCAGCGTTGTCGCCAGTCCCGCCACCGCCAGCAGCGGCAGCGCGCGTTGCACGCGCGTCGTCCATGCGCCGGCAGCAGCGCGGGTCCTCGCCGCCATTTCGGTCGCCGCCTCGGCGCTCACCAGCCATCCGATGTTGCGCAGAGTGGGCGGCAGCTTCAGCCATGTTCCGACGCGAGCGCGTTGCCACAACACGATGGCGAGCGGCACCATGCAGGCCAGCACTACCAGCGCCTGGTTCAACTGAGCCACGCGACCTTCGACCAGAAAAACGGGAATCGACATCAAAACCAAATCGAATACCGCGTGCAGAATGACCGTCGGCAGCAAACCAAAACGCAGGAAGATGAGTCCCCAGATCAACGCGGGAACGATGAGCTCGACCAGGCGAGAGTACGCGGGAAAGCCGGGGTAATTGGCGTGAGCGGCGCCGAACACCACCGCCTGCAAAACGAGAGCAACGCCGATCGCCAGCTGCCGATGACCCAGGCGTGTGCCGATCAGCGCTGCGAGAGACAACGGTACCGCGCGAAACAGGCACTCCTCCATGAAGCCAGCCTGCAACGCCATGCTGATCGGGGCAAGCGAGGGCATCGCGCTGCCGAGGATGTTGGGATCGGAGAGTGATTCCGAAGGCTGCCACCAACCCAGGTAGCGATTGGTGAAGAAATAGAAGATCGCGATGAAAGCAAGCTCGATGGGCACGAACAGGTAGCCGCCGACGGTGCGTCCCAACACCGCAGGCGTTGGTGCCGCAGCCGACGACCATAGCCGCCAGAATTGCGGATGATTAGGGAATGCTCGACGTGACAGGCTTTCGGCCGTCATGAACACCAGCGCGAGCAGCAACGCGCCGCCGATCAGGACTAAAAGCGCGAGACCCACCTGCTGGCCCCAGAACACCCACGCCGATTGCGCCGTGTCGAAGCCGTACCATGCCTGAGGAGCGTTCGCCAACACGGCGAGCGCGTTCAAGCCGGCAACCACGCCGCCGGCGACAAGCGCCGGACGCCAGATCAGCGAGCGATGCCGCAAAAGCCACAGCACGCCGAGGATGCAGCCGCCGATGCCATACAGCAATCCTGCGGCAAGCCCGGCAACTCGGGCGATGGCGTTGTTCGCGGAGCGCATTTCAGCGAAGCGTCGCGCGAAGGCCTCTGGAACGTAGACGAAGCGGATGAGCCCGTTGAACTGGTCACCCGCCACCGAAAGGCGCAAGCGGTACCGCCCGTCGCCCAGCGTCTCCTGCAAGCGCTCGTACACGAACTGATGATCGACACGGCCGTTGGGACGCTGCACCTGCGACTGCTCCAGCAGCTTGTAGGAAGCGAAATCGATCGCCCAATCTTCGCGCGCGCGCTGCTCCGCGATCGCGCGAGCCGCCGATGCATCGAGCGCAGGGCCCGGTTCGCTCTCGGGCACCACGCGCGCAAAGCCATCGGGCGTTCCGTCAGGACGAAAGCGAATGCGCGCTTCAGCGGTCTCGCGCGGCTTGAACAGCCGCGTTTCCCACCAGTAGGGTGAATAGCGCTCGCCCTGCAGCATCTCGGCAAACCTTGCTTTGCCGCCCGCCTCGAGTTCGACGAAGTTCTGCGTTTCTGCGTCGTGACCGAAAATCGTCGCGGACCGCGCATCGGGTGGTGCAAGCTTGAGCTTCTCGGCAAGTGCCGCGCCGCTCGCCAGCGCTTCGGCGCGACTCATTCTCACGTCGAGGTGAATCAGCGGCAGGGCTTCGGGAAAGAGGCGCCACGCGACCGCCGCGGAGCCGGCCGCGATCAGCGCGAATGCAATCCAGAATGCTGCTCTGCGACTGAGCGCAGTCGGGCTGGAGAGGCTAGTCAACCGCCTTCACCAGTTCCTCGACGACCTTCTTCGCATCGCCGAAGACCATCATCGTCTTGTCCATGTAGAACAATGGATTGTCGAGTCCGGCGTAGCCGGAAGCCATCGATCGCTTGTTGACCAGCACGGTCTTGGCCTTGTGCGCTTCGATAATGGGCATGCCATAGATGGAGCTTCCCTTTTGTTCCGCGAGCGGATTCACCACGTCGTTCGCGCCAAGGATCAGCGCTACGTCCGCCTGCGCGAATTCGCTGTTGATGTCTTCCATCTCGAACACCTGGTCGTACGGCACTTCCGCTTCGGCGAGCAGCACGTTCATGTGCCCCGGCATGCGCCCCGCGACGGGATGAATGGCGTACTTGACGGTTACACCTTTTTCGGTGAGCTTCGCCGCCAGTTCCTTGACCGCGTGCTGAGCGCGGGCCACCGCTAGGCCGTAACCGGGGACGATGATGACCGTGTCAGCGTTAGACAGCAGAAACGCCGCATCGTCCGGGCTGCCGCTCTTGACTGTTTTCTGTTGGCCGCCGCCTGCGGCGTCGGAGACCTCGCCTCCGAATCCGCCGAGGATCACGCTGAAGAATGAGCGGTTCATCGCCCGGCACATGATGTACGAAAGGATCGCGCCGGAGGAGCCTACCAGCGAGCCGGCGATGATCAGCATCGGGTTGTCCAGCGAAAACCCGATGCCAGCCGCCGCCCACCCCGAATAACTGTTGAGCATCGAGATGACGACCGGCATGTCAGCGCCGCCAATTGGGACAATAAGGAGAAATCCAAGCAGAAACGCCAGCGCCGTCATCGCGATGAACGGCGCCCAATCGGCGGGCGCCGCCAACATGCAAAACCAGATCCCGGATCCGATCATCGCGATGCCGATGACGAGATTCAGCCAGTGCTGGCCCAGGAACACGACCGGCGCGCTGCGGATCGTACCCGAGAGCTTGCCGAAGGCGATCACCGAGCCCGAGAAGGTGATCGCCCCGATAAAGGTGCCAATGAACAGCTCGATCTTGTGCCCGAGCGTGATCGGCACGTCGAGTCCCATTGCAGCGGGATTGTTGACGGCGGCGATGGCGATGAACACCGCCGCGAGGCCGACCAGCGAGTGCATCGCGGCGATCAGCTGCGGCATCTGCGTCATCTGGACGCGCCGGGCAACCACGGCGCCGATCGCACCGCCAATCACCATCGCGACGACTATCGGCCCGATGCTCTTGCTGTGCGAGTAAACGAGCGCAAGCGTGACCAGCAGTGCGATCGCCATGCCGGCCATGCCGTACACGTTGCCACGCCGGGCGGTCTGCGGCCCGGACAGCCCCCTCAACGCGAGGATGAATGTCACCGCCGCAACCAGGTACCACAGTGCGAGCTGATTGGCGCTCATGTATGTCCCGAGTCTCGCGTCATTTTTTGTCCTTGGAGCCGGGCTTCGGTTCCTTCTTCTTGAACATCTCGAGCATGCGTCGGGTGACGAGGAAGCCGCCGAAGGTGTTGATCGCGACGAGCGCCACGGCGAGCACGCCGAGCCAGCCGCCCCAGTCGAGGTCCGCCGCGCCCGCGGCCAGCATCGCACCAACCATGATGATGCTGGAGATGGCATTGGTCACGCTCATCAGCGGCGTATGTAGCGCAGGAGTGACGTTCCATACAACCTGGAAGCCGACAAAAATCGCCAGCACGAAGACGATCAGATTGACAACAATCGGATCAACACCTGCGGTCATGGTTCACTCCCTCGAACCGCGCGGCCTTCGCGGGCCGCTCGACGATCAGCCTGCACCGACGACCTGCCCGTTGTCGCAAACGAGAGTTGCCTGGATGATCTCGTCGTCCTTAGGCACGCTGAACTCGCCGGTCTTTGCATTGAGCGAGAGCGACAGAAAGTTGAACACGTTGCGCGCGTAGAGCGCGCTCGCATCAGCGGCCACGCGTCCCGGCAGGTTGGCGAGTCCGACAATCTTGACGCCATCCTTCATCACGATCTTGTCGACCTCGGATCCCTCGACGTTACCGCCCTGCTCCACCGCGAGGTCCACGATGACGGCTCCCGGCTTCATCGCGGCCACCGTTTCCGCTTTGATGAGCTTCGGCGCTGGACGGCCCGGTATCAACGCGGTCGTAATCAGGATATCGACGGTCTTGCAGCGCTCGGCGATGATCCCTGCCTGGCGCGCCATCCACTCCGGAGGCATCGGTCGCGCGTAGCCGCCGATGCCCTCGGCGATCTTGCGTTCCTCGTCGTTCGCGTACGGCACATCCACCCACCTCCCGCCAAGTGACTCGACCTGATCCTTGACCGAAGGGCGTACATCCGATGCTTCGATAACGGCGCCAAGGCGCTTGGCGGTGGCAATCGCCTGCAAGCCCGCCACGCCAACACCCAGAATCAGCACCCGCGCCGCTTTTACCGTACCGGCCGCGGTCATCAGCATGGGCATGAACTTGCCGTATTCGTTGGCCGCCAGCACGACCGCCTTGTAGCCGGCGATGTTCGCCTGCGAGGACAGAACGTCCATGGTCTGAGCACGCGTGATCCGCGGCAATTTTTCGAGCGCGTAACCCGACACGCCGGCGCCTGCGTACGAGCGCAGGGCCTCGGCATCGAAGGGATTGAGAAGCCCGATCAGGAGCGCTCCGCGCTTGAGTTGCGTGAGCTCTTCGGCGGCGGGTCCTCGCACCTTGAGCACGATGTCGGCGCCGAGCGCTTCCGCGGCGTTAGCGATGCGTGCACCGGCGGACTCAAAGTCGGCGTCCAAAATACTCGATGCAAGTCCGGCGCCGGCTTCGACAACAATCGAATGTTTGCCGCTCGAAGCAAGCTTCTTGACGGTTTCCGGCGTCGCGGCGACTCGGGTTTCGCCGGCTCGTGATTCACGCGGTATGCCGATGATCATGGTGCCAGGATTCTCTTTTTTGGTTTGGCCGCTATCTTGCCACAGTCGCCTGAACGGGATGCAGGCGAAAGCGCTAGCCGATTGCCTCGGCGATCGCTTTCCCCAGCTCGCTGGTCGTCGCTTTGCCACCCAGATCGGGCGTTCTCGGCGCTTCGGCATCGGCCAGGACGTTTTCGATGGCCTTCAGCACCGCCTCGCCAGCTTGTGCATGTCCGAGATGCTCGAGCATCAGCGCTCCTGACCAGATCTGGCCGATCGGATTGGCGATTCCCTTTCCGGCAATGTCCGGAGCCGAGCCATGTACCGGTTCGAAGGTCGACGGGAACGTACGTTCTGGATTGATGTTTGCCGACGGGGCAATGCCAATGGTGCCGCACACCGCCGGCCCCAAGTCTGACAGGATGTCGCCGAACAAATTGGATCCAACCACAACGTCGAAGCGTTCCGGGCGCTGCACGAAGTGGGCGCTTAGAATATCGATATGGTATTGATCGCTGCGAATCGCGGGATATCGAGCGGCCATCGCTCGAAAGCGCTCGTCCCAGTACGGCATCGTAATCGAGATCCCGTTCGACTTGGTCGCCGAAGTGACGTGCTTCGAGGCCCTCGTCGCCGCCAACTCGAACGCGAACTTGAGGATGCGATCGACTCCCTTGCGCGTGAAGATGGTTTCCTGAAACACCGTCTCCCGGTCGGTGTCCTCGAAGATGCGTCCTCCCACCGAGGAATACTCGCCCTCGGTATTTTCGCGAATGACGACGAAATCGATGTCGCCTGGTTTTCGATTCGCAAGCGGTGAAGGTATCCCGGGCATCAAACGGCACGGGCGCATGTTGACGTACTGATCGAAGCGACGCCGCCACTGGATGAGCGAACCCCACAGCGAGACATGATCGGGAACGCTCGCCGGCCACCCGACCGCGCCGAAGAAGATTGCCTCGTGGCGATGGATGAGCTCGAACCAGTCCTCGGGCATCATGCGCCCGTGCTTGGCGTAATAGTCGCAGCTCCACGGAAACTCGTCCCATTGGAACGCGATGCCGAATTTGTGGCCGGCGGCCTCGAGAGCTCGAAGCCCTTCGGGAACGACCTCCTTGCCGATGCCGTCACCCGGGATGACGGCGATGCGATGCGCTTTCGCCACCCAAGCACTCCGCTTTTCGTGAATGCGCATAGTGTAACGTACGCCTCCTCACCACAACCTGATTGGGTGTCCTTCGCATGCGAGTGCCTGTCGACTGGCAGTGGCGCCGCTTCTCAGAGCTCACTGCTGACGAGCTTTACGCTCTGCTGGCCGCTCGTTCGAAGGTGTTTGTCATCGAGCAGAACTGCAGCTTCCTCGACGCGGACGGTTACGATATGCATGCATGGCATCTCATGGGATGGGCCGATGAGCCGCAGGTGCTGGCGGCCTATCTGCGACTGCTCGAGCCCGGATGCAAGTTCGCGGAGCCGTCGATCGGGCGCGTCTTGACCACGGCCGCTTTTCGCAACTGCGGCCTTGGTCGTGAGGCAATGCACCGGGCGTTGCGGCAGGCTTCCCTGCGTTATCCGGGTCGCCCGGTGCGCATTTCGGCGCAGGCGCGACTCGAGCGCTTCTACTGCGGCATGGGCTTTCGCGCTGTATCCGAGCCGTATCAGGAAGACGGCATCGTGCACCTGGACATGCTGCGCCCGCCCAGTGAAGCTTAGGCTTCCGATGGCCAATGGTTTGCGATCCATCGCGAGCTGTTCTAGGATGAGACAGCGCGAAGGGCCGCGGGAGCGCCGCACAACGATTTGCGCATCGATCTAACATTCGATCGTCCAGATGAAGCAAACCTTTCTCGACTTCGAGCAACCCATCGCCGATCTGCAGGCCAAGATCGACGAGTTGCGCTATGTGCACGAAGACTCGGCGGTCGACATCTCGGATGAGATCAATCGTCTGGCGAAGAAGGGCCAGCAGCTCACCAAGGAGATCTATTCCAAGCTGACGGCGTGGCAGATCGCGCAGGTGGCGCGCCATCCGCAACGGCCGTACACGCTCGATTACATCGGGGGCATGTTCACCGATTTCCACGAATTGCACGGCGATCGAAGCTACTCCGACGATCCGGCGATCGTCGGAGGCCTCGCCCGTTTCAACGGCGCGCCGTGCATGGTCATCGGTCACCAGAAAGGGCGTGACACCAAGGAAAAGATCTACCGCAACTTCGGCATGCCCCGGCCCGAGGGTTATCGCAAAGCTTTGCGCTTGATGAAGCTCGCCGAAAAGTTTGCGTTGCCGCTTTTCACCTTCGTCGACACGCCGGGCGCATTCCCCGGCGTCGGTGCCGAGGAGCGAGGTCAGTCGGAAGCGATTGGACGCAATCTCTACGAAATGGCGGGCCTGCGCATTCCGGTCATCGTCACTATCGTCGGCGAAGGAGGGTCGGGCGGCGCATTGGGGATTGCCGTCGGCGACGTCACGCTCATGCTTCAGTATGCGACGTATTCGGTGATCTCGCCGGAGGGCTGCGCGTCGATCCTGTGGAAGTCGGCGTCGCATGCAGAAGAGGCCGCGGAAACGCTGGCAATCACCGCACCGCGACTGAAAACCCTGGGACTCATCGACAAGGTCGTCAACGAGCCGCTTGGCGGCGCACATCGCGATCACGCGGCGATGATGGTGACGCTGAAAAAGGTGCTCACGGAAGCGCTGCGCCAGGCCAACGAGCGACCGCTCGACGCGCTGCTCGAGGCGCGCGAGGACAAGCTGCTCGGCTATGGCAAGTACAAGGAACTCTCCACCGGCTGATGACGCTGCTCCGACCGAGGTCGCCACCTCTGTCGAAAGCGCAGTTCGTGAATTTGTCGTTCCCGGCTCTCGTCTGTCGGTCGCTCTGTCGGGCGGGATTGATTCGATGGTTCTGCTCGACGCGCTGTCGCGGCTCTCAGCAGCGCATCCCTTCGAGCTCCGGGCGATCCATGTCAATCACGGTCTCTCGCCGCACGCCGAAGACTGGAGCGTTTTCTGCGCGGCGCAATGTGCGGCGCGCGGCGTGCCGCTTGACATTCAACGCTTGACGCTCGAGCGAAAGACCGCGAGCCTCGAGGCAAAGTCTCGCGCAGAGCGCTATGCCCGTCTCAATGCGTCCGGCGCGGATGTCGTTGCGCTAGCGCATCATGCCGATGACCAGGCGGAAACGGTGCTGTTGCAGATGCTGAGAGGAGCAGGGCCGCGCGGACTTTCGGCAATGCCGCGATTCCGACCCGGAAATCCTGCGTGGCTTCGTCCGCTCCTCGGGTCGAGGCGAGCCACGCTGTGCGCATATGCGAAGTCTCGAGGCCTGGCGTGGATCGACGATGAAAGCAACCGCGAGCCGCGTCACAAGCGCAATTTGCTGCGTCACCAGATTGTTCCGCTGCTGCGGACGCATTTTCCCGGCTACCCTGAAACGATGCTTCGCGTGGCGGAATTGCAGGCCGAGGCGAATGGGCTCGTGGACGCTCTGGCGATGCAGGATGCTGCAGGCGCCTGTGATGCAATGGGCCTCGATCTTGCGCGTCTCAATTCGCTCTCTCCCTCCCGCGCCCGCAATTTGATGCGATGGTTCCTTCAGCGCGAGGGCTTGCGGCCACCTTCGCAATCTCGGCTCGCAGAAATGCTGCGGCAACTCACCCATGCGCTGCCCGACTCACGCATGCGATTCGCGCACGACGGTGTCGAAATTGGATGCCATCACGATCGCATCGCCGTGCACGCCGCTCCTCGAGGTCCGTTCTGTCTCGTCTGGAACGGCGAGCCCGAGGTGACGTTGCCCGGTGGTGTAGTGATGTTCCGCGACGCGCGAGGCGCCGGCGTATCGGTTCAAAAACTCGCCCGGGCGAGGGTTACGCTTCGTTCACGGGTGGGCGGCGAGAGAATCCAGATCGCCTCAAACCGCCCGCGGCGCGCGCTCAAGCGCTGGTTGCAGGAAGCAAGCGTGCCACCCTGGAATCGCGCGATGGTTCCCCTTGTATGGTGCGGCGATGAGTTGGCGGCCGTTCCGGGCATCGGCGTGGCCGCGGCATTCCAGACGGCGCCGGAGGAACCGGGCTGGTGCGTCGATTGGCTGCCTGAAGGATCGCAACAGGTGTCCGGGACGTAGAATTGACAAGGCTCAAGAACCCAAGGCTAAATGGCCGGATAATTCAAAGAGCGTGTCGGGCTTGCTCTTAGTAACGCCGACAGACTCCTAGCTTCATCCATCACCCGGAGGTATCGATGAGACTACATACTGCTGTCGCGCTGGCCGCGGCAGGATTGCTCGCGCTCGCGGGAACCGCCCTCGCGCAACAACCGATCGTCATCAAGTTCAGTCACGTTGTCGCAGTCGATACGCCCAAGGGAAAGGGTGCCGAGTACTTCAAGAAACTGGCGGAAGGGCGCACCAAGGGGCGGGTCAAGGTGGAGGTCTATCCGAACAGCTCGCTGTTCAAGGATGGCGAGGAGATGGAAGCGCTGCAGCTCGGTTCGGTGCAGATGCTCGCTCCCTCCGTTGCCAAGTTCGGCCCGCTCGGCGTGCGCGAGTTCGAAGTCTTCGACCTGCCGTACATCTTCGACACCTTTGCCGAATTGCATAAGGTCACGGAAGGCAATGTGGGCAAGCTGCTTTTCCAGAAGCTGGAGAGCAAGGGGGTAACCGGGCTTGCATTCTGGGACAACGGTTTCAAGGACTTCAGTGCGAACCGCTCGATCAAGCTTCCTGCGGACTACAAGGGACTCAAGATGCGGATACAGTCGTCCAAGGTGCTCGGAGATGAAATCAAGGCGCTGGGCGCGATCCCGCAGGTGATGGCGTTCTCCGAGGTCTATCAGGCGTTGCAGACCGGCGTGGTCGATGGCACCGAGAATCCACCGTCAAACTTCTACACCCAGAAGATGAATGAAGTGCAGAAGTACCTGGCGCTGACCGACCATGGCGTCATTGAATACGCGGTGATCGTCAACAAGAAGTTCTGGGACGGTCTTCCTGCCGACGTGCGCACGACTCTCGAAGGCGCGATGAAAGATGCGACCAAATACGCCAACGACATCGCCAAGAAGGAAAACGACGACGCTCTCGAGGCGGTGCGCAAGAGCGGCAAGACGCAGATCCTGACACTCAGCGCGGATGAGAAGAACCAGCTCAAGAAGGTGCTCCTGCCGGTCCACAAGGAGAACGAGTCGCGCATCGGCAAGGACATCATCGCGGAAGTGTACAAAGCGACGGATTTCAAGCCCTGAGCGAAAGACTCCGCGACTGGCCTCCGGTGAAGATTCTCGACCATCTCGAGGAGTGGCTGATTGCGTTTCTGATGGGCGCAGCCACGCTGCTCATCTTCGTCGCCGTGGTGCACCGCTACGCCGCCGGCACGCCCATCCCCGTTGTTCAGGACTGGCTTCTGAGCATCGATCTTTCGTGGGCGCAGGAGCTATGCATCTACATGTTCGTATGGATGGCGAAGTTCGGCGCCGCCTACGGCGTACGTACCGGGATCCACGTTGGCGTCGACGTGATGATCAATCGCCTGCCTCCTGCAGCGCACAAGGCTTACGTGCTCTTCGGGTTGCTCGCTGGAGCGCTTTTCACCGGCATCGTCGGCACACTGGGATCGACATTCGTATGGCAAATCGCACATACGAATTCGACGTCCCCCGACCTCGAGATTCCGAAGTGGATCGTCTATCTGTGCATCCCGCTCGGCTCCTATCTGATGTGCTTCCGTTTTCTGCAGGTCGCGTGGTCGTTCCAGAGAACCGGACAATTGCCGCACCACGATGTCGCGCACGTCGAAGGCGTAGAACAGGCGACCGAAATAAATCCCTACGCGCTGCCGGATAACCTGCATCCTGCCGATGTGCGCCCGGGAGGTCGCTCATGAGCGCGACGCTGCCGATGAATGGCACGGTAAAGACCTATCGGTGGCCGGGGGTGCTGCCGATCGCGATCATCGGCCTGCCGGTGGCGATCAAGCTAGTGGGACTGCCGATCGCCAACGCCTGGATCATCTTTGCGCTGCTGTTCGGCTTGATGCTCACCGGCATGCCGATCTCGATTTCGCTGGGGCTCACCGTGCTCACTTATCTGTTCACGATGACCAGCGTTCCCATCGAATCGGTGGCGCTGAAGCTCTTCACCGGGATCGAGAAGTTCGAGATCATGGCGATCCCCTTTTTCATCCTGGCCGGCAATTTCCTGACGCATGGCGGCGTCGCCAGGCGCATGATCGACTTTGCCTCCGCCTGTGTGGGTCACTGGCACGGCGGGCTTGCCCTGGCGGGAGTGATGGCGTGTGCGCTGTTCGCCGCAGTGTCCGGTTCTTCTCCCGCCACGGTCGTTGCCATCGGGTCGATCATTCTTCCCGCAATGGTGGCGCAGGGCTTCCCCAAGCGCTTTGGCGCCGGCGTCATCACGACTTCGGGTGCGCTGGGCATCCTCATTCCGCCATCGATCGTGATGGTGATGTACGCCGTCGCTACCAACACTTCAGTCGGCGCACTGTTCATCGCCGGGATTGTCCCCGGGCTCGTTCTCGCCACGATGCTCGGCCTCACCACCTGGTGGCGCGCGCGCAACAACAACTATCCGCGGCAGCCGGCCGCGAGTTGGGGCGAACGCTGGCGCACCTTCCGCCAGAGCATCTGGGGGTTGTTCCTGATCATCGTGGTAATCGGCGGCATCTATACCGGCATCTTCACTCCCACCGAGGCCGCCGCGATGAGCGCGGTGTACGCGTTCTTCGTCGCGGTGTTCGTCTACAGGGACATGCCGCTGTCGAAAGTACCGAAGGTGCTGCTCGACTCCGCCAACATGAGCGCGATGCTGCTCTACATCATCACCAACGCCGTGATGTTCAGCTATCTGATGACGTCGGAGAGTATTCCGCAGGAGCTCGCTGCGTGGATGTTGAGCAAGGGTCTGGGAGTCGTCGCTTTCCTGCTGTTCGTGAACATCATCCTGCTGCTCGCCGGCAACGTGATGGAGCCCTCCTCCATCGTGCTGATCATGGCGCCGATCCTTTTCCCCGTTGCGCTCAAGCTCGGCATCGATCCGGTGCACTTCGGTATCATGATGACGGTGAACATGGAGGTCGGGATGTGCCACCCTCCGGTGGGCCTCAACCTCTACGTGGCCTCGGGCATTACCAAGATGGGCATCACCGAGCTCACCGTCGCGGTCTGGCCGTGGCTTCTGACCATGCTCGTCTTTCTGGTGATCGTGACCTACTGGCCGACGCTATCGATAGCGCTTCCCAAGGCGCTCGGCATGATGTAGCGGCAGGTCGGGACGTGTCCCGAGGGGTACGGCTGGCGACTTTCCCGGCGCGCGATCACGCTGCCGGCCAATCGCGCCTGACCCGACGACCCGTGGGTCGTGGTCGTCACGTGGCCATGTCCCATGCCGCACAGGGTCCGCGGCTGTCATGATACAATCATGAATTTTCTAGCATTTATTGCCTCAAGGCAGAGCCCACGCATGGCGGTCGAACGCACGCTTTCAATCATCAAACCGGACGCCGTCGCCAAGAACGTCATCGGCGAGATCTACTCGCGCTTCGAGCGTGCGGGCTTGAGGGTTGTAGCCGCCAAAATGACCTGGCTCGCCCGCCCGGATGCTGAGGGCTTCTACGCGGTTCACCGCGAGCGGCCATTCTTCAAGAGCCTGGTTGAATTCATGACCTCAGGGCCGGTCATGATTCAGGTGCTCGAGGGCGAAAATGCGATCGCCAAGAACCGTGACCTGATGGGCGCGACGGACCCGAAGCAGGCTGCCCCTGGAACGATCCGCGCGGATTTCGCAGAGTCGATCGATGCCAACGCAGTGCATGGTTCAGACGCGTCCGATACCGCGCGCACCGAGATCGCGTATTTCTTTCCCACGCTGGATATTCACAGCAGGTGATGCAAAAATCGGTTCATGGATCGCACACCCTTCCAGTGGCCAGCAAGGGTGATCTCGGCCGTGTCCTCTGTGCTGCAAAATGATCAATCTACTCGACTTTGACGAAGCCGCTTTAAGCGATTGGTTCGCCGCACGTGGCGAGAAGCGATTTCGCGCCCGGCAAACGATGCGCTGGATTCATCGCCGGCTGGTCGATCGCGTGGAAGCAATGACCGATCTGGCCAGGGCGACTCGGGAAGCGCTCGCCTGCGACGCCGAGATTTGCCCGCCCGCAGTCCTGCGCGATTCAACGGCGAGCGACGGAACTCGCAAATGGTTGCTCGATGTGGGCGGCGCCAACGCCATCGAGGCGGTGTATATCCCGGAGGGCGACCGCGAAGAGTGGAGTGGGGCCCCCGAAGGGGGGGCGATCTCTGAGCGGGATGCGAGCGCCCCGAGCGCAGTCGCCAGCATCCCCTCCGCTGGCCGATTCCGCTCTGCGGGTCCCTTGGCCCACGGTCCGGGGCGCTACCGGGGGACCCTGTGCGTGTCTTCGCAGGCGGGCTGTGCGCTCGACTGCGCCTTCTGCTCGACCGGCAAGCAAGGCTTCAACCGCAACTTGAGCGTTTCCGAAATCATCGGGCAGCTCTGGCATGCCAATCGCTGCCTGCTCGCGGACGGGGTCTCGAAGCCTTGGATGGAGCAGGGCCGGCATCCGATCACCAACGTGGTGATGATGGGCATGGGCGAGCCGCTTGCCAACTTCGACAATGTCGTAACGGCGATGCGCATCATGCTCGATGACGACGCTTACGGGTTGTCGCGACGCCGGGTGACGCTATCGACATCGGGACTGGTGCCCGCCATGGATCGGCTGGGGGACGCTTGTCCGGTAGCGCTCGCGGTGAGCCTGCACGCGCCCAATGACGCTCTGCGCGACGCGCTTGTGCCGATCAACCGCAAGTATCCGCTTAAGGAGCTGCTCGCCGCGTGTCTGCGTTACATCGAAAAGGCGCCGCGCGACTTCGTGACTTTCGAATACGTGATGCTCGACCACGTCAACGATTCGTCGGATCAGGCAAGGGAGCTCTGCGCGCTGGTGCGAGAAGTGCCCTGCAAATTCAATTTGATTCCGTTCAATCCGTTCCCCAATACCGAATTCCGTACCAGCTCGCGCAATCGCATCGTCGCCTTTCAGAGGACGCTTCAGGATGCGGGGCTGGTCGCCACCGTGCGCAAGACCCGCGGCGACGACATTGACGCCGCCTGCGGCCAGCTTGCCGGCAGGGTGCAGGACAGGACACGCCGCACGCTGGTCAAAATCGACCGCGTGCCGGCGCACTGACATGCTCCTTCGCTCGCTCATCACCGTACTCGCGCTCTTTATGGTCACCGGTTGCGCCAACAAGCCGACGTCTCCGGAGCAGGCGCAGGCGCCGGTGCAACCGCGAAGCGCTCCGCCGCAACCACAGCAGACGAGCCCTCATGACAGGGCGCGGCTGCACACCGAGCTGGCGGCGGGCTATTACGAACGGGGACAGATGGACGTCGCTATCGACGAACTGAAGATCTCGGTCAGTCTTGACCCCAACTACGCGCAGACCTACAACATCTACGGGCTGGTGTACGCGGTGCTGGGCGAAGACCGCAACGCCGAGCAGAACTTCGAGCACGCGTTGCAGCTTGCCCCCAACGATTCGGAGACTCATCATAATTGGGGATGGTATCTGTGCCAGCATAAGCGCGAGCGGGAAGCGCTGGGTCAGTTCGAGCTCGCGGTCCGAAATCCGCTCTACCGATCGCCGGAAGTGGCGCTGGTGAACGCCGGGCGTTGCGCCATGTCGATTGGCGACACTCGCGTGGCGGACGCTTACTTTCGCCGCGCGCTTGCGCTGCAACCAGCCAATGCCCTCGCAAGCTATGGCCTCGCGCTGATCGCCTACAAGGAGGGCCGTTACGATGAGGCTCGTACCTTGATGAAGGGCGTGATGCAGACGACCAATCCGCCGCCGGAAGCCCTTTACCTCGGCATGTGCGTCGAACGGAAACTGCGGGACAGCCAGGCGGAGCTATCGTACGTGTCGCAATTGCGTAATCGCTATCCCGATGCTTCGGAGACCAAGGCAGTCCGGCCAGACGGAGGTTGCGAATGAGCTCTGCCGAGCAGCCATTTTCACGCACGGGCGACGCGACATCGTTGCGGGCGCTCGATACGATGCGAGCCGGCGATCGGCTGAAGGCAGCGCGAGAGGCGGCGGGTCTTTCTCTGGATCAGGTAGCGCAGCAGCTCAAGCTTGCGCCACGACAAGTGAAGGCGCTCGAGGACGAGAGTTTCGACCAGTTACCTGGCAGGACCTTCAGCCGCGGTTTTGTGCGCAACTATGCGAGGCTGCTCAATCTCGAAGCGGATGAGCTTCTCGCCCAGCTCCCGGAAACCGTGCAGGCACCGTTGCAGGCCTCGTCGCTGCGTTCCACCGCCACGATCATGGCAGAACTACCCACGGTGCAGCCTGCCCGGGCCGGTGTGGCGCGATGGCTCATTCCATTGGTCCTGATTGCGTGCATCGTCGGTGCCGTGGGCTACGAGTGGTACCGCGGAGGCTTCGTCAGCTTGCGTGAGCCGCAACGAGTCGCCACAGGCGAGCCGCGCAAAGTCGCCGCGGTTGCGGTATCGACGCTTCCGAATCCACTGGCAAACAGTGGCGCAGCGCTGACGCCCGCGCAGCCCGCAGCGCCAGACACCACACAGGCGAACGCCGCAAACGTCGTTGCGTCGGGGAGGGAGTCGCCAGAGTCGGCCACTGCCACGCCTGGCGATGCCCCCTTGGTGGTGACCTATGCCGGCCCGTCGTGGACGGAGATCCGCGACCGCGACGGTCAATTGCTTGTCTCGCGCTTAGTCACCGCAGACTCGGTGGAGTCGGTTCGCGGTACGGCGCCGTTCGACCTGACGCTCGGCAACGCTCACATGGTGCGCGTCGTCTATCTCGGCAAAGCGATCGATCTCGCGCCGTATACGCGACACAGTGTGGCGCGTCTGATCCTGCCATGAGCGCGCTCGCATCGCAGCGGATCACAAGGCGAACGACGCGCCGAAGCAACATCGGGGGTGTCGTGATTGGCGATGCCGCTCCGATCGTCGTTCAGTCGATGACCAATACTGACACGGCCGACATCGCTGCGACCGTGGCGCAGGTGAAGGCGCTTGCCGACGCCGGTTCCGAGCTGGTGCGCATTACCGTCAACACCGCGGAAGCGGCGGCGGCGGTGCCAGTCATCCGCGACAAGCTCGATGCATTAGTTTGCAACGTGCCGCTGATCGGCGATTTTCATTTCAACGGACACAAGCTGTTGACCGCTTTTCCAGCATGCGCGCAAGCCCTGGCCAAATACCGCATCAACCCAGGCAACGTCGGCAAGGGCAGCAAGCGCGATTCGCAGTTCGCGATCATGATCGAACAGGCGTTACGCTGGGAAAAGCCGATTCGCATCGGCGTCAACTGGGGAAGCCTCGACGCCGATCTGCTCGCAACCATGATGGACCAGAACGCGCGTTCGTCCGAGCCCAAGGGCGCCGCGCATGTCATGCGCGAAGCGCTGGTCGCCTCCGCGATCGGCAGCGCGCAACGGGCGCAGGAACTCGGGCTCGCGGCCGATCGCATCGTTCTGTCGTGCAAGGTATCGGACGTTCAGGACCTGATCGCGGTGTACTCGGAGCTAGCGAGCCGCTGTGATTATCCTCTGCATCTGGGGCTCACTGAAGCAGGCATGGGCTCGAAAGGGATCGTCGCGTCGACCGCGGCGATAGGCGTGCTGTTGCAGCAAGGGATCGGAGACACGATACGCGTGTCGCTCACGCCGGAGCCCAATGGCGATCGGACGCGTGAGGTGCTCGTCGCCCAGGAGATCCTGCAAACCATGGGCCTGCGCTCCTTCGCGCCGCAGGTGACTGCGTGCCCCGGCTGCGGGCGCACGACCAGCACTGTCTTCCAGGAGCTCGCCCAACGTATCCAGAGCTACCTGCGCGCGCAGATGCCGCTGTGGCGTGCGCGTTACCCCGGCGTGGAAGCCATGAACGTCGCGGTGATGGGCTGCGTCGTCAACGGTCCGGGCGAATCAAAGATGGCCAACCTGGGAATAAGCCTGCCAGGCACAGGCGAGCTTCCAGTCGCTCCCGTTTATGTCGACGGACAGAAAACCGTAACGCTCAAGGGAGAGCGCATCGCCGAGGAATTCCAGCAGATCGTCGCCGATTATGTGCGTGCGACCTATGGCGGCGAGCCGCCGGGGCGTCATCTCAAGCCGGACAGGAAATCGGTCGCGATCAAGGCGGTTGCGTAATACCGATGGCCGGCGTCATCCAGGCCGTGCGCGGCATGAACGACGTGCTGCCCGATGAGGCGCCCTTGTGGCAGCACTTCGAGGACGTGGTCCGGGAAGTCTTCGCCCATTACGGCTATCGCTACCTCCAGGTGCCGCTGGTCGAATCGACCCCGCTGTTCGTGCGCGCGATCGGCGAAGTCACCGACGTCGTCGAGAAAGAGATGTACACCTTCACGGACCGTCTCAACGGCGAGAGTCTCACGCTGAGACCCGAGGCGACAGCCGGCATTGTGCGCGCCGCCATTGAGCACAGTCTCACCTACGAGCGGCCTCAGAGGGTGTGGACCGCGGGACCGATGTTCCGGCACGAGCGTCCACAAAAGGGACGCTACCGTCAGTTTCACCAGTTCGACGCCGAAGCTCTGGGCTTCGCCGGTCCCGACGTCGACGTCGAACAGGTCGTCATGCTTGCCCGGCTGTGGCGCGCGCTCGATCTCGACGGCATCACTCTGCATATCAACTCGATCGGAGATCCCGACGAGCGACGCGCTCACCGCGCAGCGCTGGTCGAATACTTCAGCCTTCATGCGAACGCGCTGGACGCGGACTCGCAGCGTCGATTGCAAACTAACCCGTTGCGGATCCTCGACTCCAAGAACCCGGCGATGCAGACGCTCATCGAGGGTGCCCCGCGGTTGGTCGACCGGCTCGGGCAAGCCTCACGCGAGCACTTCGACGGCCTGCAACAGGGCCTCGCCGATCACGGTATCGAATTCACCATCGATCCGCGTCTGGTGCGCGGCCTCGACTATTACAATCGCACCGTTTTCGAGTGGATGACCGACCGCCTCGGCGCGCAGGCAACCGTCGCCGGAGGAGGCCGTTATGACGGACTGTTCGAGCAACTTGGCGGAAAGCCGACGCCGGCGTGCGGTTTCGCCATCGGCAGCGAGCGCATAATCTTGCTTTTGCAATCCGCAGGCCGCACCGTCGTCGACGTTCCGGACGCCTACGTAGTGCACGCCGGCGAACAGGCAGCGAGACTCGCGCGCTCGGTCGCAGAAAGCCTGCGCGATGCGGGGCTTGCCGTCGTGGTCAACGCCGGCGGCGGGAGCTTCAAGTCGCAGATGAAACGCGCCGACGCAAGCGGTGCGCGCTATGCCTTGATTGTCGGCGAAAATGAGGCCGCCGCGAATCGCGTTGCGGTGAAGTCTTTGCGCGGCGAAGGTGGTCAGATTGACCTTGCGCCGGACGAGCTCGCCACGCATCTGAGCTCCAACTGATTGTCCCTAGGAAACGACCATGGCCGTCTATGATCTCGAAGAGCAGGAAAAGCTCGATGACCTCAAAGCATGGTGGCAACAGTATGGCAAATACATCAGCACCGCATTGAGCGTCATCGCCGTGGCAGTCGTCGCGACCCAGGGGTGGCGCTGGTATCAGAGCCACCAATCAGAGCAGGCCAGCGTTCTCTATCAGGCGGTGAGCCAGGCCGGGCGCAACAATGACGTCGCCAAAGCGAAGGAGCCGGCGACACAGATCGAGGATCGCTTCGCCGGCACCGCGTATGCCCCGCGCGCCGCGTTGCTCTACGCCCGCATGCTCTACGACGCCGGTGATCGCGCCGGAGCGAGGGCTCAGTTGCAATGGGTCGTCGAGCACTCCAGCGAGGAAGAGCTCAAGACCGTCGCACGCTTTCGTCTCGCCGAAGCGCTACTTGATGACAAGCAATACGATGAGGCATTGCGTACGCTCGACGTGAAGACCGACGATGCTTTTGCGGCGATGTACGCTGACTTGAGAGGCGATGTGCTGATCGCTGCAGGCAAGCCGGCCGAGGCCAAGGCCGCGTACCAGCTTGCGCTGGCCAAGATCGATCCCAAGTCTCCGTACCGCGCTTACATCCAGGTGAAATACGATGCTCTTGGAGGAAGCGCATCGTGACGCTGCGTGCGCGCACAGCTTTGGCCGCGGCCGCGCTGCTGCTGGGCGGCTGCGAGACCATGTCGTCGTGGTTCCCGCAGCTCTCGAGCATCCCGCCTCCGTGGCAATGGTTCTCCTTCGGCAGCTCCAAGAAGATGGCGCCTCTGCCTCCCTTCGACGCCAAAGCGACGCCACGAGTCTACTGGCAGGTAGCCTTGGGCGGAAAGGAAGGTTCCGGTTTCACTCCGGTCGTCGGCAACGACGCGGTTGTTGCAGCAGGTGTCGACGGAAGCATCGTGAGCGTCGATCCCGCGAGCGGCAGGCCGAAATGGAGCATCCGCGCAGGGCGTAATCTTTCCGCCGGCGTGGGCGCCAGCTCAGATCTGGTCGTCGTGGGGACGGATAAGGCTGACGTGCTTGCTTTTGATGCGGTCGGCAAGTCGCTGTGGCAAACTAAAATTTCCAGCGAAGTCGCCGGCCCGCCGGTGGTCGCCGAAGGACTTGCTATCGCCTGGTCGATCGACGGAAAGATCTTTGCACTGAGCGGCGCGGACGGTAAACCAAAGTGGGTCTACCAGCGAACGAATCCGCCGCTCACGGTTCGGCGTGTAGCCGGTGGCGTTGTCAGTCGCGGCGGGCTGTTCACGGGCACCGCAGGCGGCAAACTTCTGGCGCTCGATCTCGCGACCGGAGCACTGGGCTGGGAAGCGAGTGTTGCGACTCCCAAGGGCGCAACCGAGCTGGAGCGCATCGCAGATGTAACCAGCCTTCCCGTCGTCGAGGAGCGCCAGGTGTGCGCGGCGGCGTATCAAGGCCGCGTCGCATGCTTCGAAATCGTGCGCGGCACGCTCGTATGGTCGCGCGACTTCTCCAGTCTCGCCGGCATTACCGTCGATAACCGTTATCTTTTTCTCACCGATGACAAGGGCGCCGTGCACGCGCTCGACAAGACCACGGGTGCCTCGGTGTGGAAGCAGGACAAGCTGGTTGGACGGTTTCCAAGCGGTCCCGTCCTTGTCGGCGATTACGTCGGCATCGTCGACGGCGAAGGCTACCTGCATCTGCTCGATCGCAACGACGGTGCGCTTGTGGGCCGCGTCGCCACCGACGGGACGGGCGCCGAGTCGCAACCCGCGGCGAGCGGCTCTGCGGCGGTCTGGCAAAGTACCGCCGGCAATCTGATCAGCGCCGGCGCGAGCTAGTCGAGCCGCACCCTCGGCTATTCTTCGAGAACCCTGATGCTACCGACTGTCGTCCTGGTCGGCCGTCCCAACGTCGGCAAGTCGACGCTGTTCAACAGGCTCACGCGCTCGCGTGCGGCTCTGGTCGCTGACTACCCCGGCCTGACGCGCGATCGCCACTACGCTCGCGCACGCGTTGGCGAGCGTCCCTGCATCGTCGTCGACACCGGAGGGTTCGAGCCCGAGGCGGCAGACGGAATCATGCATGCCATGGCGCAGCAGACGCGCACTGCGATCGCGGAAGCAGACGCCGTGATATTCATGGTTGACGGCCGTGAAGGGCTCATCGCAGACGACCGCGCCATCGCAGACATGCTCCGTCGCTCGGGACGGCCGATCGTGCTCGCAGTCAACAAGTGCGAGGGCTTGGCACCGGAAAACGCGACGGCAGAATTTCACGAGCTGGGCCTGGGAACTCCGATTGCGATATCGGCGGCGCATGGCGAAAACGTCCGTGAGCTGGCGGAAGCGGCGCTCGCGCTCTGTGGCGAGGACGCCGCAGCCGAGTTGCAGGAAGACGCGGACCAGGGCGCTGCCCGACGGATCGCGGTCGCAATCGTGGGCCGTCCCAACGTCGGCAAGTCGACACTGGTCAATACGCTTCTCGGCGAGGAGCGTGTCATCGCATTCGGCGAACCGGGCACGACGCGCGATTCGCTGTATCTGGACTTCGACAGGGGTTCGCGTCATTACACCCTGATCGACACCGCCGGCCTGCGCCGCCGCGGCAAAGTGAACGAGGCGATCGAGAAGTTTTCGGTGATCAAGACGCTGCAGGCGATCGAGGATGCCAACGTCGTCGTGCTGGTGCTCGACGCACAGGCTGGGATCGCCGAGCACGACGCTCATCTTGCAGGCTACATCGTCGAGGCGGGACGTGCGCTGGTTGTCGCGGTCAACAAGTGGGACGATCTGCACTCCGCAGCGCGAGACGATATCAAGCGGGATCTCGATCGCAAGCTGGGCTTCCTTGCCTTTGCGCAAACCCACACGATCTCGGCGCGCGATGGCACCGGCATTTCACCGCTACTGAAGTCCGTCGACCAGGCCTATGCGGCTGCCGTCGCAAAATTGCCGACGCCGCGTCTGACGCGAGCGCTCCAGGACGCCGTCGTCAAGCAGCAGCCGCCGCGCACAGGACTGGTTCGTCCGAAGCTTCGCTACGCGCACCAGGGAGGCGTCAATCCGCCGGTGATCGTGATTCATGGCAGCGCTCTGCGAACGGTGCCGGATACCTACCGGCGCTACCTGGAACGATTCTTCCTCGAGGCGTTCCAACTGCGGGGAACGCCGCTTAGGATACAATTCAAGACGGCAGCGAACCCCTACGCGGACACCCCCGCGCACCGGCGGGGTCGCAGGCAGGAACGCCGCTCGCGGCGCGCTGCGAACCGCGGCTAAAGAAGGCTATCCGGTGCGGCCAATAAAACCTCGGAGCACGCGAATGAGTAACAAGGGGCAAATGTTACAAGACCCGTTCCTGAACACCCTCCGCAAGGAGCACATCCAGGTATCGATCTATCTTGTAAATGGGATCAAGTTGCAAGGTCAGATCGAATCCTTCGACCAGTACGTCGTCCTGCTGAAGAACACGGTCACGCAGATGGTGTACAAGCATGCAATCTCAACCGTCGTTCCGGCACGCGCGGTGAGCATGCCGGCGCACGACACTGAACGCGAAACTTGATCGTCGTTCGCCGGCCATCCCGGCGATGAAGAGAATCCACGGGGACGGGAGTGGCTGAGGGCTTCCGCGCGGCGGAACGCGCACTCCTGGTTGAGCTCGATTTCGGCGACGGAGAGCTTGGCGACCGATTGGCCGAGCTCAAAGCGCTGGCGACCTCGGCTGGTGCGGAGGTCGCCGGCGTTGTCACCGCACGCCGGAGCAGGCCCGACGCAGCGCTTTTCGCCGGGCGCGGCAAGGTCGCCGAAATTGCCGCGCTGCGAGCCGCTACCGCTGCCAATGTCGTCATCTTCGACCATGCAGTCTCCGGCGCGCAGCAGCGCAATCTGGAGCGGGAGCTCGACTGCCGGGTGATCGATCGCACCAGCCTCATTCTCGACATTTTCGCGCAGCGCGCGCAAAGCGCCGAAGGCAAGTTGCAGGTTGAGCTTGCGCAACTCCAGCACCTTTCGACGCGACTCGTCCGCGGGTGGACTCACCTCGAGCGACAAAAAGGCGGCATCGGACTTCGCGGGCCGGGCGAGACTCAGCTCGAAAGCGACCGGCGCCTGATCGGCTCCCGTGTCAAGCTCCTGCGCGAACGGATCGCTCAGGTCTCGCGCCGGCGCGACACGCAGCGGCGCGCGCGGCGCCGCGGAGCGATCTGCAACGTGGCGCTGGTTGGCTATACCAACGCCGGCAAATCGACTCTTTTCAACCGCCTGACCGGTGCTGAAGGCTACGCCGCCGATCAGCTCTTTGCGACGCTAGACACCACGCTGCGACGCGTGGTGATTCCTGGCGCCGCTTCGATCGTAGTGTCCGACACGGTGGGCTTCATTCGCGAGCTGCCGCACGACTTGATTGCCGCGTTTCAGGCTACGCTCAAGGAAGCCGTCGACGCCGACCTGCTGCTGCACGTCGCCGACGCGAGCCACCCCGCACGGGAAAATCAGATCGAGGCTGTCGACGCCGTGCTCCGCGAAATAGGCGCCGACGCCGTGCCGAGGATACTCGTGCTCAACAAGATCGATGCAGCCGGATTCGATCCGAGCGTCGAACGCGATGAATATGGTAAAATTCGCGCCGTTCGTTTGAGCGCGCTGACCGGCGCCGGCGTCCCGGAATTGCGTGCCGCGTTGGCCGAGCGGTTCCCTCGCGCCGAGGCGCGTGTGGCGACCGGCTGACGCGCTCCAGGCGCCCATCCACCCTCTACACCACAGGCTCCAGAAAGCGCCGCCGGCGCGTTTGTCCGAATGTCTCTGAACGACCCGCAGTGGGGTAAGCGCGGCCGTACCGGGCCGCCCGATCTCGACGAGATCTGGCGCAACGTCAATCGCCGAGTCAATGAGCTCTTCGGGCGCAAAGAACCCGGGGATTCCGGCGAGGGCGCACCGCCGCCGCGCAGGCAGCTGCCGCTGGGCGGTGCCGGCCTCCTGGTCGCACTCGTGGTGGTGGTGTGGCTCGTGAGCGGCTCCTACATCGTAGACGAAGGACGCCGTGGCGTAGTGACTCGTTTCGGGAAATACACCGAGACGACGACGCCAGGCTTGCGCTGGCATCTGCCCTTTCCCATCGAGTCGGTCGAGGTGATCGATTTCTCGCAGGTGCGTACGGTCGAGATCGGGTATCGCAACAGCAACCCCAAGAACAAGATCGCCAAAGAATCGCTGATGCTGACCGACGACGAAAACATCATCGATATCCAGTTCGCGGTTCAGTACAACGTCAAGAGCGGTCCCGAGTACGTTTTCAATACCCGCCGGCCTGACGACATCGTCGCGCAGGTCGCGGCGACGGCGATGAGCGAAGTCGTCGGCCGCAGCCAGATGGATTTCGCGCTCTATGAGGGCCGAGCGCAAATCGCCACCGAGACCGAAAAGTTGATGCAGGCGATGCTCGATCGCTATGGGACCGGCATCTACATCCAAAGGGTGACGCTGCAGAACGCCCAGCCGCCGGAGCAGGTACAGGCTGCCTTCGACGATGCCGTGAAGGCGAGCCAGGACCGGGAGCGGCAGAAGAATGAAGGCCAGGCGTACGCCAACGACGTGGTTCCTCGCGCACGCGGCATGGCGTCACGCCTGTTGCAGGAAGCCGAGGCGTATCTGGCGAGCGTCGTCCAGAAGGCGGAGGGCGACGCAAGCCGCTTCAAACAGGTCCTGGTCGAGTATGCCAAGGCTCCCGAGGTGACACGTCAGCGACTTTATCTGGACATGATGCAATCGGTGCTCGGAAACTCGAGCAAGGTGCTGGTCGATCAGAGAGCCGGCAGCAATCTGCTCTATCTGCCCCTCGACCAGCTTATCCGGCAAAACCAGGCCGTCGGGGCTGCAGCGGGCGCAGGCGATGCCGGACGGCCCTCCACGCCGGAGGCGGCGGTCTCCGTGGATCCGTCCCGCGCCCGCGAACTGCCTCGCGAGCGTGACCGGGGAGCGAGCCGATGAAGACCGTGATGCCCGCGCTCGCGTTGCTCGTTGCCATCGTGCTGGTGCTCTCGCAGTCTCTCTATACCGTCGATCAAAAGCAGTTCGCCATCAAGTTCCAGCTCGGTGAATTCATCGAAGCGAAGACCGAAGCGGGCTTGTACGCAAAGATTCCTCTGGTACAGAACATCAAGTTCTACGACCGGCGGCTGCTCACGCTGGACGCGCCGGAGCCCGACCGCATCACCACCTCGGAAAAGAAGCCGCTGAAGGTGGACTTCATCGCGTATTGGCGCATCATCGATGTACGCAAGTACTACCAGAGCGTTACTGGCGACGAGGAAGCGGCCAAGCGCCGGCTTGCGCAAACCATCCGCGCCAATCTGGCGCAGGAGATCAACAAGCGCACCATCCATGAGGTGATCTCCGCCGAGCGCGACAAGATCATGACCGAGGCACGGCAAAAGGCCGACGCCGATGCACGAAACATCGGCGTGGAAGTCGTCGACGTACGCCTTCGCCGGGTCGAGCTGCCGGACGAAGTGCTGGCGCAGGTTTATCAACGCATGGAATCGGAACGCAAGCGAGTCGCCAACGAACTGCGCTCGATGGGCGCGGCGGAATCGGAGAAGATCCGCGCCGACGCCGATCGGCAGCGCGAAGTGATTCTCGCCGACGCGTACAAGCAGGCGCAGAAAACCAAGGGCGAGGGCGACGCCAAAGCCTCCGCGATCTACGCCGCAGCCTACGGCCAAAATGCGGAGTTCTACTCGTTCTACCGCAGCCTCGAAGCCTACAAGGCAACGTTCAAGAGCAAGAACGACATGCTGGTGCTCGATCCAAGCTCGGATTTCTTTCAGTTCCTGAAGCAACCCGGCGTCAAGGGCGCGCCGCGCCCGAAGTAGCCGGAAATTCAGGAGCGCGACGCAGTGCCGGAAATCCTGCTGGCGGCGTGCGCGCTGGTGCTGGTGCTCGAGGGCCTGATGCCTCTGCTCGCGCCCCGAACCTGGCGCGATGTCTTCCGCCGCGTGACTGAGCTCTCGGATGGGCAATTGCGGTTCGTGGGTCTCATCTCGATACTCATCGGAAGCACTATTTTGATCGTGCTCTATGCGTAAGTGGGTCCTGCCCGAGTACATCGATGACATCCTGCCTGCGGAGGCCGAGGCGATCGAGGCGCTGCGCCGCACGTTGCTCGATCACTTTCGCAGCCATGGTTATCGCCTTGTGCAGCCACCGCTCATCGAACACCTCGATTCGCTGCTGACAGGGACCGGTCACGATCTCGAGATCCAGACTTTCAAGGTCATCGATCCCCTCTCCGGTCGTCTGCTGGGCCTGCGTGCCGATATCACGCCGCAGGTCGCGCGCATCGACGCGCATCTCTTGAACGAAGGGGGAGTCACGCGCTTATGCTATACGGGAAGCGTTCTGCGCACGGTCACTTCCGGTGTGGCGCAAAGCCGCGAAGTATTGCAGATTGGCGCCGAGCTCTACGGCGATCCACAGATCGGCGCCGATCGCGAAGTCCTGGGACTGCTGCTTTCATCGCTCGGCGCTGCTGGCGTGCGCGGACTGCATCTCGACCTCGGCCATGTCGGCGTCTATCGAGCGCTAGCCAACGGCGCCCGCATTGGCGGTGACGGAGGAGACAGCGATCTATTTGTCGCGTTGCGCAACAAGGATCTGCCCGCCGTGCGCGAGCTGACGGCGAGACTTCCAACGGCGTGGCGCGATGCGTTCAACGAGCTTCCTTCGCTCTACGGGCCGGTGCACGAGGTGCTTGCCAATGCGGCCACCCGCTTGCCCGACACGCCTGCGATCGCCGGCGCCCTCTCCGCGCTCAGAACTCTGGCTCAGTCTGCGGAAGGAATGGTCGAAGCGTTGCACATCGATTTGGCCGATCTGCGCGGATATCACTACCAGACCGGCGCGAGCTTCTCCGTGTTCACTGCCGGAGAACCCAATGCCATCGGCCGCGGCGAACGCTACGACGGCATCGGCAAGGCCTTCGGCCGCGCGCGTCCCGCAACAGGCTTCACGCTCGATCTGCGCCAGCTGGCGGCGCTGATCGCGAAGTAGGGTCAGAGTCGACTTTCGACGCCTCCGGCTCATAGGCTACGATTCCACAGAAACTCGACTCTGACCCTACTTATGGGCAAAAACGTCGTCGTCATCGGAACGCAGTGGGGCGATGAAGGCAAGGGCAAGGTCGTCGACTGGCTGACCGAGCATGCACAAGGTGTTGTGCGCTTCCAGGGCGGGCACAACGCCGGACACACGCTGGTCATCGGCGACAAGAAAACGGTGCTGCGACTGATTCCGTCCGGCGTGCTGCGGAGATTGGCGAACTGGAGGCCGCAGGTGTCGAGCTCCGCTCCCGGCTGGCGATCTCACCCGCGTGTCCGCTGGTGCTGCCGTACCATGTCGCGCTGGATCAGGCCCGAGAGGCGGCGATGGGCGAGACGCGCATCGGCACGACGGGCCGCGGCATCGGTCCGGCATACGAAGACAAAATCGCGCGTCGCGCGTTGCGGGTGCAGGATCTTTTTTATCCCGAGCGCTTCGCGTCCAAGCTCGAGGCGGTGCTCGATTATCACAACTTCGTGCTCGTGAACTATTTCAAGTCGAGCGTCGTGTCGCTGCGCGAAACGCTCGACGGAACGCTCGCGATCGCAGACCACATCAAGCCGATGGTGGCCGACGTGGCGGCGCTGATACAGAAGGCCCGGCGCGATGGAGAATCGCTGCTCTTCGAAGGCGCCCAAGGCTCGCTGCTGGACATCGACCACGGAACCTATCCCTATGTGACGTCTTCGAACTGCCTGGCGGGAGCCGCCGCGCCAGGCAGCGGCATCGGGCCGCAATTGCTCGACTATGTGCTCGGTATCGTCAAGGCGTATACCACTCGCGTCGGCACCGGACCTTTCCCCACGGAGCTCGCTGATGCGACGGGCGCCGGCCTCGCCAAGCGAGGCAACGAATTCGGATCGGTGACTGGCAGGCCGCGCCGCTGCGGGTGGCTCGATATGCCGGCGCTCAAGCGTTCAGTTCAGCTCAATGGCGTCGATGGCCTGGCCATCACCAAGCTCGATGTTCTCGACGGCATGCCGCTGATTCGCATATGCACCGCCTACACCGTGGCGGGAAGTCGAGCCGAGCTGCTTCCTTCGGGTGCGGACGCAGTCGCCGAATGTCGGCCCGTATACGAAGAGTTGCCGGGCTGGAGCGAAAGTACCTTCGGGGTGAAAAGCTTCGCCGCGTTGCCGGCCAATGCACGCACCTACTTGAAGCGCATCGAAGCATTGACCGGCGTGCCCATCGCCATGGTTTCCACCGGAGCGGAACGCGACGAGACCATCCTGGTGCATCACCCGTTTCATTAGTGGAGAAAGAGCGCGAGCCATGAGCCTGCATGTCAGCTGGGAGGAATACAATGCGCTCGTCGAGCGCCTTGCATTGCAGGTGCACGAGTCGGGTTGGCCATTCAACCAGGTCATCTGCATCGCTCGCGGCGGGCTTCGCGTCGGTGACGTGATCTCGCGCATCTTCGAGCTTCCCCTGGCGATTCTGTCGACCCATTCGTATACCGCAGAGGGTGGCATGCTGCGCGGCCAGTTGGTCATCGCCGAGCACATGACCATGACTGCACCGCGGCTGGGGGAGCGTGTGCTGCTCGTCGACGACATGGTAGATTCGGGCCACACGCTGGAGGCCGTGTTCAAGGAGTTGCCGCAGCGCTTTCCTCACATCACAGCGCTGCGCACCGCGGTGCTCTGGTACAAGGCATGCTCGGTATGCAAGCCCGATTATTTCGTCTCATATCTTCCTGAAAATCCCTGGATTCACCAGCCCTTCGAGGTCTACGACACGCTGCGCCCGGACCAGCTCAAGATGAAGCTCGACGGGGGCAGAACGGAACGCAGCGCAGGCGCTTCGGTCCAAAACCCGTCGACTGACGCTTGATTGCTACAACTCGTTGGCCGTTGACGGCCTTTTTTACATCGCCACGTCACTGTAATTGGACGCGACCTGCTAACTCTCCGGAACATAACGGAAACTTCTTTGTCGGCGCAAACATTGCTAAGCCATGCAGGTTCGCGCCCGCGTCGCCCAGGCTAGAACCATGACCGATAAGCTCGATAGCGATACCTTGTCGCCAGACTCTGCGCAGGGCCACCTGAGCTTCAGCGGTACGCGTCAGCCGCTGCTCACGGGTGACTCTCATCAGTATCTTCTTGCTCGTGGCGACCAACTCGCGTTTGCCGCGGAGGTGGTCCGTTTCGGATTTGCTCCTGATGACTTCGCCCTCGACATTGAGAGACTTCCCGGGAAGCGGTCCGCCCGCTCGACAGCGCCGACATTTCTGGTGCGCGTGGCGAACATCCACAACCGGCGAAGCGTCAAGTATTTAGGCGGTCCGGGCCGCGCTTGGGTTGCGCGCTTTCTCGAGGACCTGATCGTCGGGAAGTACGGCGAACCCTAGGAGCCTGTCGGGCTTGCTCTCACGTATGCGTTGCTGGCCAAACGGTGATGATTGCGAGGCGCTCGGCGCAGCGAATAGCTTGGCTTATTCGCAAGCCGAGCAACGCTGCAGGCGCGCCGATTGGCCGCAACCCGGAGGGACGGGGCGCTTTGGGGACAATTCCGTTGTTGCCGGCCGCTTGCAGTGGGCCGGCACTGCGGCGCGGCCGGCGCCTAGGACTGCCCACCAAAGCGCCTCCGTCGCATACGCGACAGTAAGCCCGACAGGCTCCTAGGCTTCCGCCGCCTCGAAGCGTTTCGAGAGCGACCCGCGCTCGCGCCGTCGCACAGTCGCTAGGTGGTTGATGTTCGTTGAGCGATTGACCTGCCTGCCAATGTCCGATCGTCGGCGACGCATCTTATGACGAAGCGCTTGTTTCGCAATCGCGCGTTGGGAACTGTGGGACAATGCCGACCGCGGTTGGCAGCGGAGATCTGGTGCCCAGAAGAGGACTCGAACCTCCACAGTGTTGCCACCGCTAGGACCTGAACCTAGTGCGTCTACCAATTCCGCCATCTGGGCGACAGCAAGCCTGCGATTTTACGAAAGACCTTTTGCATTGTCAAAAAAACAAGACTCGAAAAACATTTCCTTAGCAACGCACACAGCATCTCGTCGTGCGCGTTCGCGCGTTCCTAACGTCGAAATTGCATCCCGCGAATTAATCCTCGACCGTCTGCGCGAGCATGGCGTTCCGATGCGCGCCGACGATCTCGCCGCAGTGCTCGGAGTGCGGGCCCGCGAAGCTCACGAAGCCTTCCTCGGCCGCCTCGCTGCGATGGAACGCGATGGGCAGTTGATGACCAATCGCAAGGGTCAGCTCTGCGTCGTCGCCAAGCTCGATCTCATAACCGGAACGGTGCAAGGACACCCCGACGGTTACGGCTTTCTGGTGCCCGACGACGGCAGCGCGGATCTGTTCCTTTCGCCGAAGGAAATGCACAAGGCGCTGCATGGCGATCGCGCGACGGCGCGCCAGATCGGTGTCGATCGGCGTGGCCGCCCCGAAGGGGTCATCGTTGATGTGCTGTCCCGCGCCAACCGCGAAGTCGTCGGGCGTATCTATGCGGACCGCGGCATCTTTTATCTGGTCGCGGAGAACAAGCGTATCAGCCAGGATATCCTGATTCCCCCGGAAATGCGGGCCGATGCAAAGCCCGGCCAGGTAGTCGTGGCAGAGTTGATCGAACAGCCATCTGCGCACCGGGAGGCTCTCGCCAGCGTCGTCAGAGTCCTCGGCAACTACGCCGATCCTGGAATGGAAATCGAGATCGCGTTGCGCAAGCACGATCTTCCGCACGAATTCTCGTCCGCCGCGAAGCGTCAGGCGTCGCGACTACCGAGTGAACTCCGTGACGCCGACCGCAAAGATCGCACCGACCTGACCCGCCTGCCTTTGGTGACGATCGATGGCGAGACCGCAAAGGACTTCGATGACGCCGTCTACTGCGAGCGCGACGGGGAGGGTTATCGCCTGATTGTTGCGATCGCTGACGTCAGTCACTATGTGCACGACGGCGATGCGCTGGATCGCGACGCGCGCGAACGCGGCACATCGGTGTACTTTCCGCGCCGCGTCATCCCGATGCTTCCGGAGAAGTTATCCAACGAGCTCTGTTCGCTGATGCCGGCTGTCGACAGACTGTGCATGGTGTGCGACATGAAGATAAGCACACGCGGCGAGATCGGCAGCTATCGTTTCTATCCGGCGGTGATGCATTCGCGAGCTCGGCTCACCTATACCCAGGTATGGGAGTGGCTATCCAGCAATGAGGCTGCGAAAAGTCGCGACGCCCGCGCCCTCGCACCGCACCTGCAGAACCTCTACGAGCTGTACAAAGTGCTCGCAGCGGCGCGAGCCAAGCGCGGCGCACTGGATTTCGAAACGATCGAGCTCGAGCTCAAATTCGACAGTCGCGGCAAGATCGAAACCATCGTCCCGGTCGTGCGCAACGAAGCGCACAAGCTCATCGAGGAGTGCATGCTCGCCGCCAATGTTTGCGCGGCGGATTATCTTCTGCAACAGAGTCATCCGACGCTGTTTCGGGTGCACGAGGGCCCGACGCCGGAGAAGCTTGCCGTGCTCAAGGAATTTCTCGCCGCGTCCGGCCTTTCGCTGGGTGGAGGCGAGCGTCCCACGCCGCGCGACTACGCCAAGCTTCTCAGCAGCATCGCCGATCGTCCCGATTTCAATCTGCTGCAGACCGTGCTGCTGCGATCGCTGCAGCAGGCCGTCTACAGCCCGGGCAACGAAGGGCATTTCGGGCTGGGCTACGATGCATATACACATTTCACGTCGCCCATCCGCCGCTATCCCGATCTGCTGGTTCATCGCTGCATCAAGACGATCCTCGCGGGAACGCGTTACACGCCTGGCGGCGCGACGTGGACGGAGCTTGGCGTGCATTGCTCGCTCACCGAGCGGCGAGCGGACGAAGCGACCCGCGACGTCGAGAACTGGCTCAAGTGTTACTTCATGCAGGATCGCGTCGGCGAAGTCTTCGAGGGAACGATCAGCGGCGTCACGCATTTCGGCCTTTTCGTGACGCTGGACGGGCTCAATGTCGACGGGCTCCTCCACGTCACCGAGTTGGGCAATGATTACTTTCACTTCGACGCTGTCCATCACGCTCTGAACGGAGAACGCACCGGTCGGCGTTATCGCCTTGCCGATCGAATTGCGGTGAAGATCGCGCGTGTCGACCTCGAAGCCGCACGCATCGACTTCGTGCTGCCCGAAGAAGCGATTGCCGCAACACCGGCACGGCCCAAAAAGAAATCGCGCCGATCCGAGACCGCCTGAGCCTGCCTCGCCTTCAGTGGTGGACCCCGCGTCGCTTCCGGCAATGACTCCTCAGGAGCGCGCTCATGACGACTGCCATGCCCGATGAAGCGGTCGACCTGGTGATCCAGGCGCCGGACATCGGAACTCCGGAACTCAAGCAACTGGCGCGGCTGACGGCGGCGACAGCGATCGAGGCGCTTCCCGCCAGCAACGCGCAGGCGTTCCGGCTTGTGCAACCTGCCGTGTTCGATGCCGTGGCTTCTTTCTGCGCCAAAGCGGGCTTTGACTTCGGTGTGGTGCCGCGCAGCCAGCGACTGGAGCGCGTACGACTCGTTGCGATGGACATGGATTCGACGCTCATTTGCATCGAGTGCATCGACGAAATCGCAGACATGCTGGACATGAAGAGTGAAGTTTCGGCGATCACCGATCGCGCTATGCGCGGCGCCATCGATTTTGGCGAAAGCCTGACGCGGCGCGTCGCGCTCCTGCGCGGCGTTGAGATCTCAACGTTGCAGCGAGTCTACGAAGAGCGACTCACGCTGTCTCCGGGTGCCGAGCGCATGCTCGATGGTTTCAGAAAGCACGGAGCGAAAACGCTGCTGGTATCCGGCGGCTTCGCCTTTTTCACCGAGCGGCTCAAGGAGCGGCTGAATCTGGATTACACCCTCGCCAACACGCTGGAAGTGGTCGAAGGCAAACTGACTGGCCGCATCGCTGGAGCGATTGTCGATGGCGTAGCGAAAGCCAATGCCCTGGAAAACCTGAGCCGTGAGCTGCGCGGCACCGACGGCTTGATCGTCGCCATCGGCGATGGCGCCAATGACCTGCCGATGTTGTCACTTGCCGATGTGAGCGTCGCCTACCATGCCAAGCCGATCGTGCGCGCCGCGACGACGTACGCGATCGACCGTTGTGGCCTGGACGCGGCGCTCAACCTGTTTAGCGTTAACTAACGCCCCGCAATCGAAAGCCCCGGTACGAGCGGCCGACGCGCCGCGATACCGGCCTCCCTCAATCGTCGTCGAAGTCCCCTTCGTCGATCCACGCCATCTGGATCGCTTCCAGGATTTTCTCTCCGCAATGCTTAGGGTCGTCATCGAAGCCCGGCAGCTCGAGCACCCAACTGCGAAGATCGGTAAACAAGGTGCGCTTCGGGTCGATGTCCGGGTGCGCTTCGGCCAACGCGATCGCGATGTCGCGGCTGTCGGTCCATTTCATCGGCCGGCTTCCTTCGCGTAGTTGATCGTGTATTTAGGTATCTCGATCACCAGGTTCGTATCGCCGACTCTGGCCTGACACGACAGCCTGGAGACAGGGGTAAGGCCCCACGCCCGATCGAGCAGGTCATCCTCGTCTTCCGATGAAGGCGACAGGGAATCGTAGCCTTCTCGCACGATAACGTGGCAGGTCGTGCACGCGCACGACTTCTCGCACGCATGCTCGATCTCGATGCCCTGATCGAGAAGATTATCGCAGAGGGACTTTCCCCTGTCGGCTTGGAACGTCTTGCCTTCAGGACAAAGGTCGGCATGCGGAAGGATGACGATCTCCGTCATTGGCGGCATGCGAGGCGTCAATTGAGCGCGTCGACGCGTCGCCCGGTGAGCGCTCGCGCGACGCCGCGATCCATGCGCCGAGCAGCGAAAGGCTCGGTGACGCGATTGAGCGCATCAACGGCTGCCTGCAGCGCCCGCCGATCTTCTCCTGAAATGAGCCTGCGAACCTCCGCGAGCGCATGTTCGATGGCATCGCGTTCAGGCGCTAAGAGCAGCCCGCCATCGGTCTGCAAAGCGCCAGCAGTTGCCGTTGCGATTCGTTCAGCGTCGACTTGTGCCTCGGCGAGCGCCCGTGCGTTCATATCATCGGCGGCATGAGCGTAGGATTCCTGGAGCATGCGAGCGATCTCGGTATCGGAGAGCCCGTATGAAGGCTTGACTTCAATCGACGTCTCGACGCCCTTGGTTTGCTCTCGAGCGGAAACGCAGAGCAGTCCATCGGCATCGACCTGGAACGTCACCTGGATTCTCGCCGCGCCCGCGGTCATCGGCGGAATCCCGCGCAATTCGAAACGGGCCAGAGATCGGCAATCCGCTACTCTTTCGCGCTCGCCCTGGACGACATGAATCGCCATGGCGGTCTGGCCATCCCTGAACGTCGTGAACTCTTGCCTGCGAGCGATGGGGATGGTGGCGTTGCGAAGAATGATCTTCTCGGTGAGTCCACCCATCGTCTCCAAACCAAGCGACAGCGGAATGACATCCAGCAGGAGCCAATCCTCGCCTTCGGCGCGATTGCCCGCCAGGACGTTGGCCTGAATCGCGGCGCCCAGTGCAACGACCTGATCAGGATTGAGATTGTTCAGTGGAGGTTGTCCGAAAAACTCCGCAACCGCCTTCTGTATCTGCGGCATCCGCGTCGCGCCGCCGACCATCACGACGCCCTTGATCTGGGACGGATCGAGCCTGGCATCACGCAGCGCCTTCCTCACTGGCCCGAGTGTCTTGCCGACGAGGGTTTGGGTGATCGACGCGAAGGTATCGACGGTCAACGTGAGACTGAGGGTTTCGCCCGACGATAGCGTCGCGACAATCGGGGCCGAGGCATGGAGGGTCAGGTTTTCCTTCGCTTCGCGCGCTTTCATCATGAGCAGCCTTGTGTCACCGGCCGAAAGTGGTCCGATGCTCGACACCTCCAGAATCCAGCAATAGACGCGGTGATCGAAATCGTCGCCGCCAAGGGCGGTGTCGCCGGCGGTGGCCAGCACTTCGAACACGCCACGTGACAGTCGCAGAATCGACAGGTCGAAAGTGCCTCCGCCCAAGTCGTAGACGGCGTAGACCCCTTCCGAACCGTTGTCGAGACCATAGGCGATGGCGGCCGCGGTGGGCTCATTGAGCAGTCGAAGCACCTTCAGGCCGGCGAGCCGCGCCGCATCCTTGGTAGCCTGCCGCTGGGCATCGTCGAAGTAGGCGGGCACAGTCACCACCGCCCCCGCCAGTTCACCTCCGAGGCTCGTCTCCGCCCGAAGCCGCAACGCTTTCAGAATTTCCGAGGATACTTCGACAGGAGTCCTGATTCCGGTCCGCGTCTGAATCTGCACCAGACCGGGCGCCTCGATGAAGCGATAGGGGAAGCGCCGCGCATCGCTTAAGTCCGCAAGACCTCTGCCCATCAGTCTCTTGACCGACACGATGGTATTGTGCGGATCGTGCGATTGAGCGGCTTGCGCGTCGTAACCCACCTCCACCGACTCTCCGTAACGCACGATCGATGGCAGCAACGGTCGGCCCTGTTCGTCGGCAAGGACCACCGGGATGCCGTTGCGCACGGTGGCCACCAGGGAGTTGGTCGTGCCAAGATCGATGCCGACGGCCCGGCGCTGAGGCTTCTTGGGAAGCGCCTGTTGCGGTTCGGCGATCTGCAGCAGCGCCATCACGCCTCCGCGTCGACGATCGCCGACTCGATGTCGGACGCCAACTTCGACAGGAACTTCAGCTTCCGCACCGTGCTGCGCGCCGCGGTCAATGGCTGCGCGGCGTCGAGCTCAGACTGCAATGCGCGTTCGAGCGCTCCCATTTCTGCGCGCACCTGTGCGAGCAGTTGCTCGAGCGCGCGCGGGTCGCCACCAAGAGAGGCATCGCTCACTGCCTCCCGGCGTTCCAGTTGCTGCTCCAAAAACTCGGGCGGCAGGCTGGTGTCGGTCTCCGACATCGCGTCGATCCCATGGAGCGATAGAAGATACTGCGCCCGATCAACCGGGTTCTTGAGGGCTCGATACGCCTCGTTCACCCGCGCCGAAGCCTGCAGCGCGAGCCGTCGATCGCTTTCAGCCGCAGCTGCGTGCCGGTCGGGATGAACTTCGTTTTGCAGGCGCCGATAAGCAGCATCGAGCTGCTGGGCGTCCAGGCGGTAAGTCGGCGCTAACCCGAACAGCGCAAAATGATTTTGGGAGAAGTCGATCATTGTTATGGCCCTCGCCCGTTGCGGGAAAGGCTTCGGAAGAAGGCGGAAGCTCGACCGCTTCCTGCCTCGCCTCCCCCGCTCGAGGGGAGGACTGCAATCAGACGTTAAATGACTCGCCGCAGCCGCATGCGTCCTTGACGTTAGGGTTGTTGAACTTGAAGCCTTCGTTCAAACCTTCGCGCGCGAAGTCGAGCTCGGTGCCTTCCAGATAAGGAAGGCTCTTCGGATCCACCACCACGGTGATGCCGTGGGATTCGAAGCGATGATCTTCCGGCCGAACGTCGTCGGCGTACTCGAGCTTGTAGGCGAGGCCTGAACAGCCGCTGGTCCTCACTCCCAACCGCAAGCCGATCCCTCGCCCTCGCTTGTTCAAGTTGACCGCGATATGCCTGGCCGCGGTTTCGGTAAGCGTAACGCCCATGACTTGCTCACTCCGCCGGCTGAGCCAGTGGCTCCAGTGATTCCTGCGTCTTGGCCAACGGCGCATCGGGACCATGTTTTTTTCTGTAGTCCGCCACCGCGGCCTTGATAGCGTCCTCGGCGAGGATCGAGCAATGGATCTTGACCGGTGGCAGCGCGAGCTCTTCCGCGATGTGCGTGTTCTTGATGGTCATCGCCTGATCGAGGGTCTTGCCCTTGACCCATTCGGTGACGAGCGACGATGACGCTATGGCCGATCCGCATCCATAGGTCTTGAACTTGGCGTCCTCGATCTTGCCGTCGGGGCCTATCCTGATCTGCAGCTTCATGACGTCGCCGCACGCCGGCGCTCCGACCATGCCGGTGCCGACAGCAGCGTCGTCCTTCGCGAACGACCCGACGTTGCGCGGATTTTCGTAGTGATCCAGAACCTTGTCACTGTATGCCATGATGTTTCTCCGTACTCGCTTTTAACTAATGTGCGGCCCACTGAACCGTATCCAGATCGACGCCATCCTTGTACATCTCCCACAGCGGCGACAACTCTCTCAGCTTGGCGATTTTGCGGGTGATCAGCTCCACCGTGAGGTCGATTTCCTTTTCGGTAGTAAAGCGTCCTACCGTAAAGCGAATCGAGCTGTGCGCCAGCTCGTCGCTTCGTCCGAGCGCACGCAGAACGTACGATGGCTCGAGCGACGCGGAGGTGCACGCAGAGCCCGACGATACGGCGACTTCCTTGATCGCCATGATCAGGCTTTCACCCTCCACGTAGTTGAAACTGACGTTGAGGTTGTGAGGCACTCGCTGTTGCAGGTCGCCGTTGAGGTGCACTTCCTCGATCTGCGAAATACCATTCCATAGGCGGTCTCGCAGCATTCTGACGCGCTCTTGATCGTTGGCCATCTCCAGCCGCGCCAGGCGGAAGGCCTCGCCCATCCCGACAATCTGATGTGTTGGCAGCGTTCCCGAGCGCATGCCGCGCTCATGTCCGCCGCCGTGCATCTGCGCTTCAATTCTCACTCGTGGCTTGCGCCGCACGAATAGTGCACCGACGCCCTTGGGACCGTAGGTCTTGTGCGCCGAGAAGGACATCAGGTCGACCTTCAGCGCCGCAAGGTCGATCGGCAATTTGCCCGACGCCTGTGCCGCGTCAACGTGGAACAGGATTCCTCTGGATCGACAAATTTCCCCGATGCCCGCGACGTCCTGAATGACGCCGATTTCGTTGTTGACGTACATCACGGAAACCAGAATGGTGTCGGGCCTCAGTGCTGACTTGAGGACTTCGAAATCGAGTAGCCCATCGGGCTTCACGTCCAGATAAGTCACTTCGAAGCCTTCGCGCTCCAACTCGCGCATGGTGTCGAGCGTCGCCTTGTGCTCGGTCTTGACCGTAATGAGGTGCTTGCCCTTGCCCTTGTAGAAGTGACCTGCGCCCTTCAGCGCAAGGTTGATCGACTCCGTTGCACCGGAGGTCCAGACCAGCTCCTTCGGATCGCAGTTGACCAGTCTGGCGACTTCTTCACGCGCTTCCTCGACTGCCTTTTCTGCATCCCAGCCGAAGGCGTGGGAACGCGATGCCGGATTCCCGAATCGCTCCGTCAGATAGGGAATCATCCTGGCGGCAACGCGCGGGTCGACCGGCGTCGTCGCCGAATAGTCGAGATAGATCGGTTTGTTCATGGGGCCTACTTTTTAGCTCAATGAACCGGGGCCGGCTCCGGCTTTTTATCCGTTGGGCGACGGTCCTGCAGCACATTGACCTCGCTCTTGTCCTGCGAGCGCACCAGTTGCTCGAGCGAGACCGAACGCAGGAAACTGAAAATGTGCGCGTTCAGGTTGGCCCAAAGCTCATGGGTCATACATCGCTTGTCGTCGTCGCAGTTTTCCTTGCCGCCGCACTGCGTCGCGTCGATCGGCTCGTCTACTGCAGTAATGATGTCCGCCACGTAAACAGTACCGGCGGGCTTGGCCAGGTTGTATCCGCCACCGGGCCCGCGGACGCTCTCGACCAATCCGTGCCGGCGCAGCTTCCCAAAAAGCTGCTCCAGATAGGAGAGCGAAATTTTTTGCCGTTCTGAAACGCCGGCTAGCGTCACGGGTCCGCCGCCGTTGTGCATGGCCACATCGATCATCGCCGTTACGGCAAAACGTCCCTTCGTTGTCAATCTCATGGTTCCGCGTCCTTAATGCGCCGCCCCCCTCCGACTGGTTGGTCATTCTACTATTGTTGACTAGATTAGTCAACTAAATCCCAGGGAAGTTCACTCCAGCATCCTATTGATTTGGCTGGGATCGAACGCATCCGCCGTCGCTTTGGCGTCGGCCCAGTCCAAGCCGTCGCGCTGAAGCCGCTCAATGAGTTTCTGCAGCCGAGCATCCGTCGCTGCCGCATGATCGAGCAGAGAATGAATCGCCTGGACCATCGGGTCATTGGTGTCGGCGCTGATCGCATAGGCCGAAAACCCAATCTTGGCGGCCTGGGCCTCGCGGCGCCGCGCGTCATCACCGGTAATGATCCGCGCAGGAATCCCGACCGCCGTCGCTGCGGCTGGCACATCTCGCACCACCACGGCGTTGCAACCCACTTTGGCTCCGTCTCCGCCCAGAACCGGGCCGAGGACCTTGGCTCCAGCTCCCAGTACGACGGCGCGGCCCAACGTCGGATGGCGCTTGCCCTTGTTCCAGGATGTTCCGCCGAGCGTGACCCCGTGATAGAGCGTGCAGTCGTCACCGATCTCCGCCGTTTCACCGACTACGATGCCCATCCCGTGATCGATGAACACACGGCGGCCAATAGTGGCTCCCGGATGGATCTCGATGCCGGTTAACCAGCGACTCCAATGCGACAGCCAGCGTGCCAGCCAGCGGGCGCCCGCATGCCACAGCGGATTTGTCACCAAGCGGTGCCACACGAGCGCGTGTAGCCCGGGGTAACAGGTCAGAACTTCCCACCGGGTCCGGGCGGCAGGATCGCGGTCGAAGACGACCGCGATGTCTTCACGGAGCCGCTTGAACATGGCGTTATTTTGACATATCCGAGGAAAACACTCAACTATTGGGCAAACGGAAGCGCGACAGCCGAGCAGGACGTTTTCGAGCCCTCAAGCCACCAATACCGCCGCGATCAGCAGGCCGATGCTTGCCATGGAGACCAGCATCGAATACGACACCAAAAGCAAGAAAGAGCGCGTGACCGCTCCAAGCCAGGATCCGCCGTAAACGGAGCGCATCGCCCACAGCAGGTAAGCGCACACCCAGATCACGATCGTGACTCTCACCACGCCTGCATGGAACAACAGCATCGCCGTCGCCATGGCAAACAGAAAGGCGTGGTTATGTGCGGCAAACACCATGTGCTCGCCGTAGAGCTTCGGTCGAAGGGGGTAGCGGCGCGCCCTTCCCAGGTAAAGGAGCTTGAGCAGGAATCCGAAAGCGGGCAGCAAAGCGAACATTGCATAGGGGCCGTAACGGAGCACTCCTGCGACGATGTGATCCTGCTTTTCGTCGCGGGGCAAGGCGTTGAAGTGCTCCCAGCGGTTTTCCAGCGGCGTTGTAACTCGGCCGATCCCTGGAGGTACATGCACCGACAGGTCGTTGTCGAGATAAAAACCGTCGAAATCCTTGTCCCTCATGGCTGCAATTCGCTCGGAGGTCCTTTGATCTCGCGCAGCGTTCCTTGACGTTTTAACTTCACCCGGATTTCGTGCCTGCTCGTCCGCCAGCACAGCCGCGGGCTCGACAAAAAATCGCGACACCGCAAAAAAAATCAGCGTGGAAAAAAGATAAAGACGTGCGGGACGGATATAGCGACGTCGACGGCCGGCCAAATATTCGCGCGTGAGAAATCCGGGGAGAATCAATAGAGCACGCATGGTTCGCCAGAAGCGGCCATCGAAAGCGACATAGCGTCCGGCGGCTTCGCGCAGAAATTCGAGAAGCGTCGGCAGCCGCAGGACCGTTTCCTGGCCGCAATGGGCACAGAACGCCTCGCTTGCGATAGCTCCGCAGTTTCGGCAAGTGCGGCGGTCGGCGCCGTGCAGGGAACGAACGTCCGCTGAGGACTCGTTCATTGCTCGCGTGCGGGTTTGGCGTTAAGCAGGCGTTGATCGATCCGCGCCAGGATCCCGCGCAGGATGTTCACTTCCTCCTTTTCCAGGCGAGCACGAGCAAACAGCCGGCGGAGACGAGGCATAAGCCGCTTGGGTTGACGGGGATAAAGAAAATTGAGTCCGGCAAGGGTGCGCTCGCCATGTGCGAACAATTGCTCGATTTCGTCCTGGGTCGCCGGCTTGAACGTCGGCGCGGACCACACCGTACCACCGGTTGCTGCCACGTAGATTTCGTAAGCGGCTACCTGCACGGCCGCGGCGAGGTTGAGCGAGCAATGCTGGGGGTCTGTGGGAATGGTGGCTACCATCTGGCAACGCTCGAGTTCCGCATTCGAGAGGCCCGACATTTCTGTTCCGAAGACCAGTGCGACATCGCCGGACTGCGCGAAGCGCAGCGCTTCGGGCGCCGCCGCACGCACCGGCATCACGGCGCCCGCAAATTGGCGTGGTCTTGCCGATAGCCCTATCGCCAGCACCGTGCCGGAAAGCGCTGCTTCGATCGTAGTGACCACCCGCGCAGAGGCAAGAATCGACAGCGCGCCCGCTGCAAGGGCCGAGGCTTCGGCGTCGGGGAATCGCGATGGATTGACCAGCACGAGTCGTTGCAGGCCCATCGCCTGCATGGCGCGCGCTGCTCCCCCGATATTGCCGGGATGACTCGGCGCACAGAGAACAACGCGGATACGCTCGAGTGCCGGCATCATTAAAGCTCGCTCGAGTGCAGGTAAAATGCGAGCCTGCGTCAGTCCTTCCTCAGCGCCGAACGCGTCGACCAAAGATCATGCATCCGATGCTTACCACCGCGATCAAGGCCGCACGCCGCGCCGGCAGCATTATCACTCGCGGCGCCCGCGATCTCGATCGTTTGACCGTGACTGCAAAAGGACCCAAGGATTTCGTCAGCGAGGTCGATCGCGCCGCTGAAGCGGCAATTGTGCAGACGCTGCACGCCTCCTATCCGGACCACGCGATTCTAGCAGAGGAAGGGACAGCCAAAGGAGCGAATGCCTCCGCGGAGCACATCTGGATCATCGATCCACTCGATGGCACGACCAATTTTCTGCACGGATTTCCACAGTACTGCGTGTCAATCGCTTTGCAACACAAGCAGCATATCGTCCAGGCGGTGATCTATGATCCGGTGCGAAATGATCTGTTCACGGCAACGCGCGGAAGAGGCGCTTTTCTCAACGATCACCGTATGCGCGTCTCGCGCCGTCAGCACCTGAAGGATTGCCTGGTTGGAACCGGCTTCCCGTTTCGCGCCGGAGCCGACATCGACAGCTACGTGAACATGATGCGTGCCATGATGACCGAGACCGCCGGCCTGCGGCGCCCGGGAGCGGCGGCGCTCGATCTCGCCTATGTTGCAGCGGGCTATTACGACGGATTCTGGGAAGTCGGCCTCAATCCCTGGGATGTTGCCGCAGGAAGTCTGTTGATTATCGAGGCAGGCGGCTTGGTCGGGGGTCTCGACGGTGAGGGCGGCTATTTGTACAGCGGCGAGCTCATCGCTGCGAATCCCAGAATTTTCGCACAAATGGTCAAGGTGCTCGCGCCTTACCACAGCGCGTTGAAGGCTCCGCATCTGCTTAAAACTTCAGCTTGACGGTGCGGCCGAAGGCTCGGCTTTGGCAGATTGAGTGAATTTGCCGAAGCCTTGACTCTTAACACCTTCACGGTTGCCGCCCTCCTGCATGACAATCCCAATGTCATTGTGTAGGATGCGACCGTTTGCCCTTGCCGACGTAGCGAGGCGTCGTGCGCGGGCCGCCATAGGGAGGCCTTCATGCTGCGACGATTGCTGCGACGATCGCTGGCGGTGCTGGTGTTGCTCGGCGCCGTCGTTGCGCCGGTTGCTTTCGCTCAATCCTATTCAGGCATCCGCGTCATGCTTCACCCGTCGTCGGTTGCCGCGCCTAGCTCGGCTTCCTCGCTCTCAGCGCTGAAAGCTCTGGTCGGCGAAGATCTCACTCTAA
>VBCY01000074.1:2071-3774 GCA_005882995.1 Betaproteobacteria bacterium | reverse complement strand
GCGCTCATCTTCGCATCCATGAGCATTGTGGCTTGGCTGCTGAAACTCTCCTCGCTGGTGAGCTTTATCAGCGAGACGATTCTCCTGGGCTTCAAGGCCGGAGCCGCGCTCACTATCGCGATGACCCAGCTGCCGAAGCTCTTCGGCGTGAAAGGCGGCGGCGAGGACTTCTTCGAGCGAGCGTGGATCTTGGGGGGTCAGCTGGGCGATTCGAACACAGCGGTACTTTTGTTCGGGTTGGCCGCGATCGCATTGCTGGTCATGGGAGAGAGACTCTTTCCGGGGCGCCCCGTTGCTTTGTTCGTGGTGGTGGTGTCGATCGTTGCGCTGTCGGTTACTCCGCTCGCTCAGCTCGGGTTCAACACCGTCGGCGCGCTGCCCGCGGGCCTGCCCGATCTTGCACTTCCCTCGCTTCGGGTGCGCGACGTCGACGGCGTGATCCCGCTCGCCTTTGCGCAGGAGTTGCTGGCTCTGGGGGCGGCGAACATCGCCGCGGCCTTCGGCCAGGGCTATCCCGTCGCCGGCGGCTTGTCGCAGTCGACGGTGAACGACAAGGCTGGTGCCAGGACGCCGCTGGCGCTGGTATTTGCGTCGCTGACGATCGGGATCTGCCTGGTGTTCCTGACCGGCCTGCTCGCCAACCTGCCCAACGTCGTGCTGGCGGCGATCGTGCTGGTGGCGGTGAAAGGACTCGTCAACATTCCCGAGCTACGTCGTGTCTGGAAGCTCAGCCGCATGGAATTCTGGGTGGCGATGGCGGCGTTCGCAGGGGTGCTGCTTCTCGGCATCCTCAAAGGCGTACTGTTCGCGGCGCTCGTTTCGATGCTCCTGCTCATCCGCCGTGCCGCGCACCCGCACGTGGCTCGGCTGGGGAGAGTCCCGGGCACGAATCGCTACTCGGATTGCGAGCGCAACCCCGACAATCAGCTTGTTCCGGGGATGCTCATCGTGCGCGTCGAATCGAGCATCCTGTATTTCAATGTCGATCATGTGCGCGATCGCATCCGAGGACACATCGCTGCGGCGAGGGAGGGCTTGCGCCTGGTGATCTGGGACCTATCATCGTCTCCGTACGTGGACATCGCCGGCGTACGAATGCTCGGCGTACTGCACCGCGAGTTGGCTGCGCGCGGCGCGGCATTGCGTATCGTCGAAGCCCGTGCAACGGTGCGGGATCTCCTGCGTGCCGAAGTCGGGATGAGCGTCGGTGAAGTCAGTCGCCGTCTCTCGATCGACGATGCGATCGCGGGTGCGACGTCCGGTCCGCTCGAGCAAAAAGATGAGCGAACCTCCTAAGGCCGCCACGAATCCAGCCCGCTCGTTGACTCGTGTCAGTACACAATTTTCCGGGGCGTGAGTATCATTTCCGTTGTTTGCGCTGCGCTCCAACGTAAGAGAGGGATCTATGACCGCTGAACACACCCGCCTCGAAGAGGCGCGAGCAAAGAAAATTCCCTGGAAGAAATGGGGCCCGTACTTAAGCGAGCGTCAGTGGGGAACGGTGCGCGAGGACTACAGCGAAAATGGCGACGCCTGGAACTACTTCAGTCACGACCAGGCGCGCTCCCGTGCCTACCGCTGGGGCGAAGACGGCCTGGCGGGGATCTCCGACGATCAGCAGCGCCTCTGCTTCGCGCTGGCCCTGTGGAACGGCAAGGACCCGATCATCAAGGAGCGCTTGTTCGGCCTGACCAACAGCGAAG
>VBCY01000074.1:0-2045 GCA_005882995.1 Betaproteobacteria bacterium | reverse complement strand
TACCCGTACGGCAAGCTCGTCGAGACCAACCGCGGCCGCAGTCGGCAGGAAGCCGAGTACGAGTTGCTCGACACCGGCGTGTTCGATGACCACCGCTACTTCGACGTGTTCGTCGAGTACGCCAAGGCCTCGCCGGAAGACATCCTTATCGAAATCACTGTCGAGAACCGCGGTCCGGAGCCCGCGACGCTGCATGTGCTGCCGACGCTCTGGTTCCGCAACACGTGGTCCTGGGGCAAAGCTGATACTCGGCCGGTGCTGCGAGAGGCTGCAAGCACGAAAGGCGTCGGCGCCGTAGCAGTTTCGCATCCCGATCTCGGTGAGCGGGTCTTCTCCTGCGAAGGTGTCTCCGGACGCCTTACGTGAAGGACGGCGTCGACAACTACCTTGTTCACGGCCGCCGTGATGCAATGAATCCCGAGAAAACGGGGACGAAGGTATCGGCCCACTATCCGCTCACCGTGGGAGCGAGAGAAGCGCGGACCATCCGGCTTCGGCTCCACGACGCTCCGTCGTCGAAACCGTTCGAAGACTTCGACGCATGGATGGCTTCGCGACGGAAGGAAGCGGACGAGTTTTACGCCACGGTCATCCCAAAGTCGCTCAACGCCGACGCAGCGAATGTCATGCGCCAGGCGCTCGCCGGCATGCTGTGGTCGAAGCAGTTCTTCAACTACGACGTCGACAAGTGGCTTGAGGAGCACGGCGTCGATCCGCTCAGCCCCAAGCGCCGCGCGGCGCCTCGCAACGAGCGTTGGCACCACATGCACAACGCCGACGTTCTGTCGATGCCGGACAAGTGGGAATATCCGTGGTACGCAGCCTGGGACCTCGCCTTCCACGTGCTCGCGCTGACCCTGGTGGACGAGGATTTCGGCAAGGAGCAGCTCGACCTCATACTCGGCCAGGATTATTTGCACCCCAGCGGGCAGATCCCCGCTTATGAATGGAACTTTGGTGACGTGAATCCGCCGGTGCACGCCTGGTCTACGTTCTTCACATATACCCTGGGGCGTCTCAAGGGCGGACAAGGCGACCTCGACTGGCTCGAGCGCGCCTTCCACAAGCTTGCGCTCAACTTCACCTGGTGGGTGAACCGCAAGGACCGCGCCGGCAACAACGCTTTCGAGGGAGGCTTCCTCGGGCTCGACAACATCGGGGTATTCGACCGCAGCGCGCCGCTGCCGACTGGTGGGTATCTGGAGCAGGCCGATGGCACGGCCTGGATGGCGCTCTACTGCCAGACCATGGTCCAGATCGCCAGCGAATTGGCCATGCACCGGCCGGCCTATGCCGACATGGCCATCAAGTTCGTCGAGCATTTCCTGTGGATCGCGAATGCGCTGCTTTCGGCCGGCGAGGGCACGGGGATGTGGGACGAAGAGGATGGGTTCTTTTACGATGTGCTGAAGCTGCCCGACGGCAAGGCGCAGAGGCTCAAAGTGCGCTCAATGGTGGGCTTGCTTCCGCTGTGCGCGGTTACCGTCTACGACGGCGGGCTCATAGAGAAGTATCCGGAGTTGGGAGACCGGTTCCGCCGTTTCCTCGAGGCCCGACCGGAGCTGCGCGCCTTCATTCACGATCCGGTGAAGCGCGGTCATTCAGGCCGGATGCTGGGCGCGGTCCTCGACGAGCGCAAGCTGCGCCGGGTGCTTGCGACGATGCTCGACGAGAAAGAGTTCCTGAGTCCCTATGGCATCCGTGCGCTCTCGCGCTACCACGTCGACCATCCTTACGTGTTCCGTGTAGGCGGCCAGGAGTATCGCGTGTCCTACCTGCCGGCGGAATCTGACACCGGGATGTTCGGCGGCAATTCCAACTGGCGGGGGCCGATCTGGATGCCGGTGAACGGGCTGATCCTGCGGGCGCTGCTGCAGTACTACATCTATTACGGCAATGAATTCACGGTCGAATGTCCGACCGGCTCCGGGCGGCAGATGAATCTGTACCAGGTGGCCGCGGAGATCGCGCGCCGGCTCGCCGCCATCTTCGAGCGAGACGATCAGGGCCGCCGCCCGGTTTACGGGGGCGCGCGGAAGTTTCAG
>VBCY01000453.1 GCA_005882995.1 Betaproteobacteria bacterium | reverse complement strand
CGGACCAGATCACATGGCTATGGCGAGTCGAGGCGATCAACACAGGCAACGCCGCAGTGCCGGTCGATGCAATCCTTATTCAGGACCTCGGACTCGGGATCCGCTCCTTCGTCACCAACAACGAGGCGTACGCGTCGCAATACATCGACCACCACATCGCCCGTCATGCGCGCTACGGTCCGGTGGTCATGAGCCGCCAGAATCTCGCCCAGGACGGCAAGCATCCGTGGGTGAGCCACGGCTGCCTCGATGGTGCGACCGCGTTTGCGACCGACGCGATGCAATTGTTCGGCCCGCGTCATCGCGACGACGGCATCGGTCTCGCGTTCGGCACGCCGCTTGCCGATTGCCGGCTGCAGCATGAAGCGGGCTGCGCAGCGATCCAGTCGCTGCCGATCACGCTCGACCCGGGTGCAAGCGCAGCGTGGCGCTTCTTCGCATTCTACGAGCCGGACCATGCGGCGGCTTCCGCTGACACGGATTTGACGAAGCTCGACGCCGTCGCCTGGCCCGATCACGATGACGTCCAGCTTCCGCTGCGCGAGACGCGACGCAGTCTCGTACAGGACGCGCCTCCGGCTGAGGTCGTGTCCTTGAGCACTCAGGCTGTGGCGCAACGCTATCCCGAACGGTTTCTCGAGGAGTTCGACGCCGGTCGCTTGCTGTCTTTCTTCACGTCCGATCCTCCGCACAACCGCCACGTCGTGATGCGCGAAAAGGAACGCATCGTAACGCGCCGCCACGGGTCAGTGCTTCGGTCGGGCAAGGCAATGCTCCCCGACCAATCGACGCTTTGCGCGACGTGCTGGATGCACGGTGTCTTCGCCGCCCAGCTCACGATCGGCAACACGTCTTTCCACAAACTGTTCTCCGTTTCGCGGGACCCGTACAACGTCATGCGCAGCAGCGGTTTGCGCGCGTTGATCGATATCGGGAACGGCTGGCGTTTGCTCACCATTCCGTCGGTATTCGAGATGGGACTGAGTGACTGCCGCTGGATTTACGCGCTCGCCGATCGCGTCATCACGGTGCGCGCCATCGCGTCGGGCGACGATCCCGCGATGCAATGGCGGTTCTCGATCGACGGCGCACCCTGCCGCTTCCTGGTATTCGGGCATCTCGTGCTGGGCGAACGCGATTTCGAGCACGGAGGACGCGTGCTCGCCGACGCTGGCAACCGGAGATTCACCTTCAGACCCGATCCCGATTCGCTCTGGGGAAAGCACTATCCCGATGCAGCCTATCATTGGGTGACAAGCACGCCGGACGTGGTCGAGATGCTGGGCGGGGATGAGCTGCTCTATGCCGATCGGGCGCCGGGAAGCGGTACGCATGTCGCGATCAGGACGCTGCCAGTGCGAGAGTTCTGCTTCGCAGTCGTGGGATCGACGACGGATTCGAGCGAAGCAGCGCAGCTCGCGTCGAAGTATGAGCGGCCACACGACGACATCGAGCTCCTTGTGCCAGCCAAGAAGTTCTGGACGGGCGTCACGCGCGGATCACGGATCGTTGGCGACGGGGCGGAAGTCGCAGCGCTCGACGCGTCGCTGCCATGGCTCGCGCACGACGCGATGATTCATCTCACGGTGCCGCGCGGGCTCGAGCAGTACACGGGTGCGGCGTGGGGGACGCGCGACGTCTGCCAGGGACCGGTCGAATTGTTCCTGGCGCTCGAGCACGATGAACCCGTCAAGCAGATCCTGCGGATCGTCTTCGCGCAACAGTACGCGATCCGCGGCGACTGGCCGCAGTGGTTCATGCTCGAGCCCTACGCGTCCATTCAGGACAAGCACAGCCACGGCGACGTGATCGTCTGGCCGCTGAAGGCGCTGAATGACTATCTGGAAGCCACCCACGATCTGGCCTTTCTCCAGGACACCGCGCCCTGGCGTAACGACGAAACGCTCGAGCGTACCGCTGACGAGGACTCAATTGCGTGTCACGTCGAGAAACTGCTTGCGACGATAAGGGAGCGCTTCGTCCCCGGCACGCATCTGATCCGCTACGGCGAAGGCGACTGGAACGATTCGCTGCAACCGGCTGATCCCGGGCTGCGCGATGCAATGGTGAGCAGTTGGACGGTCGCATTGTTATATCAACAGCTCGTGCGCTACGCCGACGTGCTCCGCCGGTGTGGTCGCGGCGATGAAGCAACAGCGATCTCCGGGCTCGCGCTCACAATGCGCGCGGACTTTAATCGCTTCCTTGTCCGCGATGGAACCGTCGCGGGTTACGCCGTTTTCGAGCCGGGAAGCGATGCGCCGGAGCTTCTGCTGCATCCTGCGGACGTGAGGACCGGCCTGCGATATTCGCTGCTGCCGATGACGCGCAGCATCATCGCCGGCTTGTTTACGCCTGAACAGGCGAGACATCATCTGCGCCTCATCCGCGAGCACTTGTTGTTTCCGGACGGCGCACGACTCATCGACCGACCTGTCGCGTATCACGGTGGTCTGGAACGGACCTTCCGGCGCGCCGAATCCGCGTCGTTCTTCGGGCGCGAGATCGGTCTCATGTACGTCCACGCCCATCTTCGCTATGGAGAAGCGATGGCAGTGCTGGGCGAAGCCGATGCACTATGGGATGCGCTACACGCTGCGAACCCGATCAGCGTGACCGAACGGGTCGCCAATGCGGCGCTAAGACAGCGAAACGCCTATTTCAGCAGCAGCGACGCCACGTTCCCCGATCGCTACGATGCGAGCGCCGAGTGGTCCTCCGTTAAGGCGGGCACGATCGCGGTCGAAGGCGGATGGCGCATCTATTCGAGCGGTCCGGGGCTGTATGTGAGCCTGTTGATTCGACACGCACTCGGCATCCAGCGCTTTTTCGGCGATCGCGTGACCAAGCCGGTGTTACCACCAGAGCAAAGCGCGCTACGACTCGCGGCGGACTGAGAAGCGCGTTCCCGAAAGAATGCGGCGCGCTCGCTCGCCGGGAAGCGCAGTCAGCGATAGAGGTGCTCGCGCGACGGCGGCAGACCGGATGGCCCGCGCACTCGCTTCGAGGCCAGCGTCTGAAAGACACCGACACTGTTTCGCGTGAAGCCGATCGAGGCGCTGGCGAGATAGGCGATCCATAGCCGGGTCTTCATGGCGCCAACCTCGCGCTCCGCGGCCGCACGATTAGAAAAAAGGCGATCGTGCCAAAGCCGGGTGGTGTGCGCATAATGCTCGCGCCACGCCTCGACATCGTGCACCTCGAAACCGTAGCGCTCCAAATTGGCAATCGACATGCCGAGGTGATCGAGCTCGCCACCCGGAAAAATATAGCGAGCTATCGCGGTGGTGGTTGCAGGCTTTTTCCTGCGAAGGCGTTCGTAAGCCGCCGAGCGCAGCGCGATCGAGTGATGAAGATAGAGACCCCCCGGCTTCAGCATGCGATTGATGGTCTTGAAATACCCAGGGTAATTGGCGACCCCGACATGCTCGAACATGCCGATCGAGGCGATCTTGTCGAAATCGCCCTCGATCAGCGAATAGTCGCGCAACTCGATGGTTACCTTGTCCGCAAGTCCGAGGCGCGAGACCTTTTCCCTGGCATAGGCGAATTGCTCCTCGGCGAGCGTCACGCCGACCGCGTGAACGCCAAAGTGTCTGGCGGCGTGACAGACGAGCGCGCCCCAGCCACAACCGATGTCGAGCAGGCGATCTCCCGGCTTGAGCCGCAGCTTGCGGCAGATCATCTCCAGCTTGTCGTGCTGCGCGGTCGCCAGTTCGTTGTTCCAGTCGCGAAAATAGGCGCAGCTGTAGACCATCTCAGGATCGAGAAAGAGCGCATAGAACGCGTTGGAAAGATCATAGTGGTAGTGGACGTTTTCCTTGTTGGTTTCTTTGCTCCCGTCGCTGGACGGTTCGCGATCGCGAATGGCTTCGAGCGGCCACGGCCCGCCGCGCGGCACGAACAAAAATTTAAGGGCAGTCGTCGCCACCAGACGCTTGTTGAGACGTCTGCGAATCTCTCTGGTCCGCGGTTTGGGCCGACGGGCGAGGAAATCGAAAATCACGCCGTTGCGGATGTCGATCCGCGCGGTGACCCAGAGATTGAGCAAGGTATCGGCGTTGGGCCGCCGCAGCATCGCGGCGACGACGCCCTCGTCGGCAAAAGCGATGGACAGTGCGTTCGATGGAAGGTCCGCAGGGACGGCGCCGCCGTCCCACAGCACGAAACCAAAGTCGAGCGAAAGGAGCTCGCGAAGATGGGTGAGCAGGCGCTTGAAGCTTTCGAGGCGCTGCACGGCCTTTCCGTCTGCCGGCGCATTCATCTGCGGCCGCCCAACTTGAGTGAAAGGCCAGTCAACCGGGTCGCATCAATAGATTTTTGAAAAGTCACCGTGACGCCCAAGACCATTCCTGAATCGCGCAGCTCCCGCGGCGCCGTCTTTGATCAACGCTTCGCGGCCGTTGTACCACTCCTGTATCAGTCCATCGCGAACCGAGAGGCCTTGGCTCTTGATTGCGGAGCGCCGGTCTGCTCGGACGCATACCGGCGGAAAGGAGGCAATGTCGTGGGCCAGTTCTTCCGCCTTGGCGCGCACTTCACCATTCGGCACGAGATATTCGCAGAGCCCGATTCTGAGACATTCCTCTGCTGGAACCTTGCGACCGGTCAGAATGATCTCGAGCGCCCGGCCTTGACCGACGATGCGGGGCAGACGCACCGTTCCGCCATCGATCAGGGGTACGCCCCAGCGGCGACAGTAAACCCCAAAGTAGGCGTCTTCCTGCATCACCCTGAAGTCACACCACAGCGCAAGTTCCATCCCTCCTGCTACGGCGGGGCCGGCGACGGCTGCAATGACAGGCTTATCGAGTTCGAGCCGCGATGGTCCCAGCGGCCCACGCGGAATTTCGCCGCCATTGCCGCGGGCTCCTGCGGGAGGAATATCGAGCTCTCCAAGCGGATAATTCTGATTGAGCGTGCTGACGTATTTCAAGTCCCAGCCCGCACAAAAGGCGCCACCTTCGCCATAGAAAACGGCGACGCGCGCTGTGTCATCGGCATCAAATTCAAGAAAAGCGCGGGTGAGAGCATCGGCGCTCTCCGGATCCATGGCGTTGCGGGCCTCGGGGCGCTTGTGAATAACGGTCCAGACGGAGCCGCTCTTTTCCACTCTGACAGTCACGCGAATTCTCCCTGTGGGTTGGCTTAATTTTCGTCGATGGTTGCAAGGGTTGATTTATGCCGAGGAAGGTCTTCAGTCAAGAACCTGACATCCGAGGAAAACAGATCGTACTTGCTCAAGTCAGTCAAAGGCACAAAACGTATTTGTCTTATCTCCGGCGAGCACGGTTTGGTTTGTCCGGAATTCAGGCTGCGCCGCAATGCTGCAAATCCTTCACGAGGTGCACAGCGAAAGTAAAAGTCCAGCCTGTAGGGTCCGGGTTCCTCGGCAATGTACGGTATGGCATCGATTCTGATCAGCCTGATCACTGTGATTTCGATTCCGAGCTCCTCCGCTATTTCCCGGCGCAATGCGGATTCAATCACATCGTCGGAAGAAGCGCCGTTGCGCGGTTGGTTTGGATCTCCCGGAGTCGACTCGAGCGATCCACCGGGAAGGCCCCATGCGCCTTTGGACCGATAGCTGTGCTCAACCAACAGCACCTCCGGGGGCGAGTTGGTCTCGTCGATCATGACCGCAACAGCCCCGACCAGCCACTTTCGGGCGAGCAGTCCCTTCAGGAACCCGGCAAGCCGCGGTGGAAACAGCCGCCAAACGTAAAGAGAGAACCTGTGAAGGTCGGGGTGACGCTCAATGAAACGGGCTAGCCAGGAGAACATTTTTGCATCCCTTGCCTCGGCTTGACAGTGAAGAAGGCCTAAGTATCCTTTGATTCATCGCCAGCCAGGTATTGTTCCCGCGTTGGCCCGTCAAAGGAGAAAGCTATGAGAATTCCGAACGCGTCGCCGGCGCTCTACAACGAAGACCTCGCGCCCGCGACCGAGCGCAAGTGGGGCGCCTTCAGCATCTTCAACGTCTGGACCTCCGATGTGCACAGTCTCTGGGGCTACTACCTCGCGGCCAGTCTGTTCCTGCTATGCGGAAGCTTCTTCAACTTTATCGTCGCCATCGGCCTGGGTTCGCTCATCATCTTTTTCCTGATGAACCTGATCGGCTACGCAGGCGTGAAGACGGGGGTGCCGTACCCGGTGCTCGCTCGCTCGTCCTTCGGCATCTGGGGCGCGAACGTTCCGGCGCTGGTGCGCGCGATCGTGGCCTGCTTCTGGTACGGAGCGCAGACAGCGGCTGCGTCGGGCGCGATCGTGGCGCTGCTGACGCGCACAGATGCCGTGATGGCGTTCCACAAAGGTACGCATGTCCTCGGACACTCGGGTCTCGAGGTGATTTGCTTCGTGGTCGTCTGGGCTTTGCAGCTTCTCATTATTCAAAAAGGAATGGAAACAGTGCGCCGGTTTCAGGACCTCGCCGGTCCTGCGGTATGGGTGATGATGCTCATTCTCGCGGTGGGCCTTTGCCTCAAGGCCGGCGGCTTCTCCTTCGATCATGGTATACCGCAGGATGTTCTGCTTCGGGAAACAAAGGATGCCGGTGTAACGGGCGAGCCTGGATCTCTCGCGGCGCTGATGGCGGTGGGCGCGACCTGGGTCACGTACTTCGCCGCGCTCTATCTCAACTTCTGCGACTTCTCGCGGTACGCGCGCGACAAGGATGCCGTGCGAATCGGCAACTTGTGGGGATTGCCGATCAATCTCGTGCTCTTCTCGTTGGTTGCGGGGATCACGACGATCGCTGCCTTCAGGGTGTATGGTGAGGTGCTACTCCACCCCGAACAGATTTCGGCAAAATTCGACAGCTGGTTTCTCGCCTTGCTGGCTGCGCTGACCTTTGCCGTCGCGACGCTGGGTATCAATGTGGTCGCGAATTTCGTGTCGCCGGCCTTCGATTTCTCCAACGTTTTCCCAAGGGTCATCAACTTCAAGAGGGGCGGATACATCGCGGCGGGGATCGCCCTGATCCTCTATCCCTTCGCGCCGTGGGAAGGCAACGCGGCTGCGTTCGTGGGCGCTATCGGGGCCACCATGGGTCCGCTGCTCGGGGTGATCCTGGTTGACTATTATCTGATCGCCAAGGGTTCGCTCAACGTCGACGCGCTCTATCTGGAACACGGCGAATATCGCTATCAGGGAGGCTTCAATGTCGTAGCGTTCATTGCGGCCGGAGTGGGTGCGCTGTTCTCCAGCATCCTGCCGAATTTCAGCAATGTGCTCCCCTCCTGGTGGGGCATCTACGGGTGGTTCTTCGGCGTGGCAATCGCTGGCGCGACCTATCTTGTCCTGACCATGCTCGTGCCTCGGGCAAAGGCGCAGCCGGCCGCATAGCCAAGGAGCCTGTCGAGCTTGCTCTCACGCGTGCGTTGCTGGCCAAACGGTGATGAATGCAAGGCGCTCGGCGCAGCGAATAGCTTGGCCTATTCGCAAGCCGAGCAACGCTGCAGGCGCGCCGTTTGGCCGCAACCCGGAGGGACGGGGCGCTTTGGGGGCAACTCCGTTGTTGCCGGCCGCTGGCAGTGGGCCGGCACTGCGGCGCGGCCGGCGCCTAGGACTGCCCTCCAAAGCGCCTCCGTCGCATACGCGACAGTAAGCCCGACAGGCTCCTACACGAGCCGCGACAGGGGAGCGAGCCAGACCCGACAAAGTTTGGGCCATATCAATCACTAAAAGCACTGCAAGGCGTAGCTTTTTTCTCTACGAGTGCCATACTGAAGATACCGGTGGTCACAGAGCCGCACCGTTTTTGATGACCGGTGCCGCGAAGCAAGGCAAAGGGAGGAAGCCAAATGCACAACCTACTTGACGAGTTGTACCCGAACGAAACGGATCGAGCAGGCGGTCTGTATTGTTCGCGAGAGGAATTGGTTGACGTGGAAGATGGCGAGGTAGTGCTCGAGTTCACCTATCGCTATCTGGAGGCTCATTGCCTGCCGCCGAGTGACGATGAGGTCCACAATGTCACGGCGACCATCGCTCGATACAAGGGCCCTCGGGTCGTTCGATGCGCAACCCTTGAATCGTTCCTCGCGGGACTGCTGCCTGTCCAGCCGGCTTAAGGTTCGGTGCAGACGCTGTGTCTTGACGTCGGCGGTTCGGGGATCTGCCGCGCGGCGCAAAGTGTCGATAGCCCAGTCCGGAAGGAAGCGGCTCCTGGGCATCGTGCTCGCCTTCGCCGTTTTGTTCGCGCCTCTATCGGTACAAGCAGCCGCCTGGGGTGATCCGGCGAAAACGCTGCGGGTGGCCATGGAGGTCGATGTTACGGGCTTCGATCCTGCCGCGACCCAGGACGCCTATTCCTATGTAATCGAAGGCCGCATCTTCGATGCGCTCTACGTCTGGGATTATCTCGCGCGACCCTACCGACTTGTGCCGAGCGTTGCCGCCGCGATGCCCGAAATCTCGGCGGACGGTCGCACATGGACGATCCGGGTAAAGCCCGGTATCTACTTTGCGACCGACCCTGCATTCGCCGGTA
>VBCY01000452.1 GCA_005882995.1 Betaproteobacteria bacterium | reverse complement strand
ACTGAGGCCGGGCGAGAAGCTCTACGAGGAGCCGCTCGCCTCCGAAGAAGCGAGCCTGCCTACTCACCATCCCAAACTGCGAATCGCCCAGGCGCGCAGCGCCGATGCGGCGACGCTCGGCGAGCTCATCACGTGGCTGCAGCGCGAGCGCGAAGCCTTAGACGCCGAAGTCCGCGCCTGGCTCAAGTCCTGGATCCCTGAATACCTGCCGCAAGGCTACACGCCTGCGCGCGTAAGCTCGGTCACCGTCCTCGCGCACCACCGGCGGTAACGTTAGCTCGGTTCGAGCGCGACTCCAGCCGCGTTCCGAAGCCAATCAGCATCGCAAGCAGCGCCCAGAATTCCTTGGCGTTGCTTCGAAAGAGGAAGTCATCCGTCAGGTTCTTGACGAGAAAGCCTGCGACCAGAGACACACCCACGATGCCGATGATGGCCAGCGCATCGTCGCCGCCACCAATGTAGCGCAGGAAGCGCTGGCACAGGGCCACAAGCAGGGCGGTGAATAAAAGAAAACCGACGATTCCCGTCTGCAGGACTTGACCGACAAACAGATTGTGCGCGTGCCACAGCATCGGATTGCCGAGAGAGCCTTTGAGCTTGTCGGCAACAATGGCCCGTCCGAAGCCGTAGCCCGTCCACGGCCGGTCGCGAATGAGTTGGGCGGTGCCTTCCCACAGGCCTATTCGAGGGTCGCCGGTCAGCGTTTGCGCGACCGGCGTGTTAGGCGGAAAGTCGCTCTGGGCGCGTTCGCGCGTGACGTCGGCGAACACGACTCCCAGGACGATGAGCAGTGCGAACAAAGGCGAGAGCCAGCGCAGCGGCGCGCGCGCAAGCGAGCTCCGCCAGCGCCACGCGCCGAGAACGAAAGCGGTCGCAAAGGTCACAGCCAGCGCGATCCAGACGATCCGGTTGCCGGTGAGGCGCGCGCTCACCAGGAGAAGCACGAGCAGCGCAAAGCCGCCAGCGAGTGTCCATTTGCGGCCGTTGAAGCCCGCCGGCCGCGGTGCAGGCAAGGTCAGCAGAAGTGGCGCGATCAGCAGCACATGGGTGGCGTAAGGGCCCACTCCCGCGTGCCAGCGCGACGGATCCCAACCGGCCGGTGTCGCCGCTGCACCCAGTGCCAGAAGCGCGTAAACCGCGAAGGTGAGCAGGGCGACCCCAACGAGGGTACGCCAGGCGCTGGCCGAATGGGGAGCCACATAGAAACCGACGATGGCGAGCAGGCTCCAGGCGATTTCGCGCTTGACTTGGCCCATGGAGTAATCGATATCGATCGACCAGCCGATCGATGCGACTGACCACGCGCACCAGAGGAGCAGCGTGCTTAGGATGGCGGGACCCGGCGAAGGGACGCGCGTGGTGCGACCTGCCCATCCCGCGATCAGGATGAGCGCACCCAATCCCGCGCAAAGCCCGAAGGCAAGCGAGCGTGCGAATGTCCAGGCGTTGGACGGCAACAGTGCAAGGTAGACTGCCGCGGCCCAGAGCTGCCAGTTGACGATATTTTTCTCGGTGAACATGGGTCTGCCAGCGGCGGCCGGATTGTACCGCCCGGGAACTCGCCGGGATGGGCCTCTAAGCGGCACGCGCGGCAACGTCTTCCATGACCGCGTCGATCCGATCGGCAAAGCGTTCGAACGAGAAGCTCTCGAGATGTGCTGCTGCCGCCGCCACGTCCGGACGCAGCTCGCCAGTCTCGATGCCGGTCAGCACGCGATCGAAGTCCGCGCCGCCATCTTCACGCGGGTCCGCATAGAGAAAACCTGTCACGCCATCCTTCATGGTCTCCGAGAAAGGCGGCGCAGCGATCGCAAGCACCGGGGTCCCGGCGCAGCACGATTCGATGGCATTGAGACCGAGCGCCTCTCGTTCCGGAAGTCCCGCAAGCAGATAATCGAACGCCCGATAAGCTGCCGCCACATCGCGCTGCCTTCCCCAGAAGCGCACCCGCTTGCCAAGCGGCTTGAGAACCGATCGCAGCGCGGCAAGAGGCTTGTAACCGACGGCGGCGCCGAAGATCTCGACGTTGACGCCCGGATGGCACTCGAGGACGGGGGTGAGGTGCTGAAACAGAAGAGGAAATTGCTTGAGCGGTGCCAGCCGCGACACTACCCCCAAACTGAGGCCCGAGCGCCGGTGATAAGGTTGCGCCGCCGTAACGGTGCGTCGGAGTCCTCCCAGCACTCCCAGCATACGGTCGCGAAGCTTTCGCGCATCGGCGTCGAACAGTGGTCCCGCGATCGGCGAATCGAGCGGCGGTCCGCGATGCAGATCCGCAACGCCGTAGAGCGGCGTGGCATGCACGCGCGTCAAACCATGGCGCTGAAGACTGCTTATCACGTGCCGCGAGACCGCGAGGAGCACGTCGGCCCGATCGTAGTACGCGGGCCGCGTCGCGTCGTAGAGGGCTTGATGTGCGACACCAACCAGGTAGCGCCCGCGCAACGCATCGAGGATTGACGATGCCAGCGGCGCGTGCACGATCGCGAGGTCGCCCGGTTCCAGCAACGAACCCGCGTGTCGGTTCCATGCGTCGCGACGAACGTTGCCCAGA
>VBCY01000451.1 GCA_005882995.1 Betaproteobacteria bacterium | reverse complement strand
GGGCACCCTTGAGCGATTCCTGGAGCTCGCGCTGCTGCGCGACAGCGTTCGCAAGCTGCGCCTGCAGCGTGTTGACCTGCAACTGGTAGGGCGTCGGATCGATGCGAAACAGCACCTCACCCTTTTTCACCGGAACGTTGCCTTCCTCGATCGGGACTTCGATGACGCGCCCTCGCACCTGCGAGACGATTGGAACGGTATAGCGGAGAGCGCGACGATTGGGATCACGACAACCGTGACTTGCGAATAGATGTTCCACGGCAGCCATTTGAACTTGATGAAGATCAGCCAGACGAAGAACGCGTAGATACCGAGAAGGAGGATTTCCATCAGACTTTTCCGGCTCCGGTCACGAGTTCCGGCGCCGGAGCTGCGTCGGGCTGGCCGAGATCGACGCGCAACTGCCTCAGCATGGGTGAAAGCGCGCCTGTCGCGGCCATAGCATCGAGCTGCGTGCGCAAGTGATCCAACTCGTCTTGAAGGAGCTCGCCCGCCCTGGCTTTTTCGGCCATCTCCTCGTGCCAGACCTCATGCTTGTCGGTACCGTAGGCGGCCTTGTAGGCGACTGGTCGGGTAAACGCCCATAGCCATGCGATCGGCCAGAGAAGTCCTCCGAACGCCAGCGACAACAGACACAACGTGGTGATGGCCGCAGTCTGCGGGTGATGGCGTTTTTCGGCGAATCTTTCAGGAAGCACATGGACGAGCCAGAAGACCACGATGGCGACGATCGGCACGATGATCAGCACCAGTATGGCCAGCACATCTGCGGCCTTGTCCAAGGTCTCGCCCGACATGAAGGATGCATGCGCAGTAGTTGAGGCGCATGCGATCTCGGCCATTATGGCGCGCACGGCCGCGCGCGCAGCGGTTCCGGCCGTCGGGAAAGGTCGCAGCATGGTTTCCACTTTATCGATAGAGTGCAGTTTTACTGAGCGGGGGCAAGATTGTTTGAGCCACGTCAAAAAAAGTCAATGCCCTGTTGAGTGCAACGCTCACACGAATGATCGCCGTCTTCATCGGTGGCCACTCGCGTTGCAATTTTGCCGCACATTGGGTTGTCGTGGCCATGCGTCGACAAGTGGCTGTCCCTAATGGATAAGCCAATGTCACCATAAGTCAACCCATCAAGTCCCCTTTTCGAAACAATGCGTAACATCACTTATACACGACGACTACAGGCGACTAAGTTGACGGATGTCAACAGCCTCCCGTGGGATCAGCGATAATTCAAGACGTGCATCAATCACTCATCGAGGCGGCCCCATGAACGCAGGCAAGCAACTGGCGCGCAGCCAGGACATCGCCACCAAAGTCTCCGTCGTATTCCAGACCCGCGCAAAACTCGCACAGGAGCGTTTCGTCGATCGGGTGCGCAAGGCCTTCGGCGAGAATGTCGCGGACTTGATCAGCAAACCTGTCGCGCCCTGGGACGCCTGGACCCAGTGGTACAACTACGCAACCGATTTCGCGCAGCGCTCCGTTCTGTTTTGGGACACCCTTCGCGTGCGAGGCAACAACTACATCAAGCACGTTTCAGAGGGTATGCCGCCGGTCCTGCACTTCGCCTACGACATGGTGCTCGACGCGCGGGAGTTCACGCCGCCGGTGAATTACGCACTGGTGCGCATCGTGCCACCCGAGGGGGTCAAGATCGATCCCAAGCGGCGACCGTACGTGATAATCGATCCGCGTGCGGGCCACGGTCCGGGCATCGGCGGCTTCAAGGACGATTCGGAGGTCGGCGTTGCGCTGCGCGAAGGCCATCCGGTCTATTTCGTCATTTTCTTTCCGCAGCCCGAGCCCGGTCAGACGTTGCTCGATGTCTGCGATGCTGAGCGGCAATTCGTGCACGAGGTTCGCGAACTGCATCCGGACAGCCCAAAACCTGCCATCGTCGGGAATTGCCAAGGTGGCTGGGCGGCGATGATGCTCGCCGCGGCAAATCCCGATGAAACCGGTCCCATCGTCATCAACGGCGCTCCGATGTCGTATTGGGGCGGCGCGTGGAAGGAAGGCGAAGGCGACAACCCCATGCGCTACGCCGGCGGAATGCTCGGCGGGACGTGGCTCTCCTCGTTCGCGGCCGATCTTGGCAACGGCGTCTTCGATGGCGCGTATCTGGTCGAGAACTTCGAGAACCTCAATCCAGCGAACACCTTCTGGGACAAGTATCACCACCTGTTCGCCAACATCGATACTGAGCCGACGCGCTTCCTGGAATTCGAGCGCTGGTGGGGCGGCTACTACCTCATGAATCGCGAGGAGATCGAGTGGATCACCCGCAATCTCTTCGTCGGGAACAAGCTTTGGACGGGAGGCACACGAGCGAAAGGCGGCAAGGCATTCAACCTTACCGATATCAAGGTGCCGATCATCCTGTTCGCGTCGATGGGCGACAACATCACGCCGCCGCAACAGGCGTTCAACTGGGTCGGGGACGTCTACGGGTCGACTGATGAGATCAAGGCGCGCGGCCAGGTTATCGTTGGTTTGATGCATCAGGACATCGGCCACCTCGGCATTTTCGTTTCAGGAAAGGTCGCCAAGAAGGAGCACGCTCAGATCGTCTCGGTGCTGAAATCGGTCGAGGCGCTTCCTCCAGGTCTCTATGGCATGCAGATCCACGAGAGCAAAGGTTCCGACGGCAAGATCGAGTATGAGGTCGAATTCCGTGAGCATCGGCTCGAGGAGATCGTTGAACGTCTGAACCGCTTTAAGCGCGCCGACGAAAGGGCTTTTGAGGCGGTGGCAGAAGTCTCGGAGTTCAACCGGCGCGCGTATGAGTTGTTCGCCCAACCCATCGTCCAGTCGACCTCCAACGAATTCACGGCGAAGCTGTCGCGGCAGTTTCACGCGCTGCGCGCGCAACGCTGGGCTGTCTCGGACTTCAACCCATGGCTGGCCTGGCTCGGTCCTGCCGCTCAAACGGTCAAGGAACAGCGCAAACCGGTTGATGCCGAGGCCCCGATCCGCAGATGGGAAAAAATGGGTTCCGAGATCATCAGCGCGTCCCTCGATTATTACCGCGAGATTCGCGACGCGGCGAGCGAAGCGGCGTTCTTCCAGACCTATGGCAACGTCTTTTCCTTCTACCTCGCGGACAAACCAACCGTGGAAGGAAGGCCGGAGCCGGTCGCGGACCCAACCGATCTCCCCGTTGTTAAGGACGCGCTCGCCTCCATCGACAAAGGCAGCTATCCGGAAGCGGTCACTCGAGTCGGATCGCTCCTTGCCCGGCGCGGCGAGCCGTTACCGCTGGCGCGCATCGCGCTCAAGAAAGAGTTGCTAAACGAGTACGCAGATCTGCTTCCAAAACTGTCCGCCGACGAATGGCGACGCGTTCGCGGCGAGCAGGACATCATCGTTCGCTACGAGCCTGAAAAGGCGCTGGCGACGCTACCCGTGTTGCTCGAAGATCCTGAAGATCGTACGCGCCTTATCGCCCTAGCGAAGCCGAACGGGCGCCGGTTGGCAGCCGTCAAGAAATTGGCAGCAGGAGAATAGTCGATGCTCGCCGAGAGAGACCCACTGGTAGCGCGCACGCACGAAAAGTATCAGCGGCTGCTCGACTTCTGCAAGGCGTTGCCCCCTACGCCGACCGCGGTGGCGCACCCTTGTGACCAGAGCTCGCTCGAAGGAGCCGTCGACGCAGCGCGTCTGGGCCTTATCGCTCCGATCCTGGTCGGGCCGCGCACGCGTATCGAGGCCGTGGCTAAGCAGTACGGGATTGACATCTCGAGGTTGCCGATTGTCGATGCGCCTTTCAGTCAGGCCTCCGCCGAGAAGGCGGTCGAGCTCGTGCGCCAAGGCAAGGCCGAAGCGCTGATGAAGGGCAGCCTTCACACCG
>VBCY01000450.1 GCA_005882995.1 Betaproteobacteria bacterium | reverse complement strand
CAAGTCGATCGTGAAGTTTGGCGGATCGGCTGCGCTCGTCAGGCTTGCGGAGCCCAGCGCACTGGCCGTCACGCACACCAAGAAGTAACGGATTCTCGATTTGTTCAGATTGCTCATTTACCCTTCTCCCGGAGTGGCGCACGTCGGACTTGCGTTCCGACTTGAACAGTTCAGTCTACTCCCAAATCGCCGGGGTCGGGAAAACGCCCGTCATGAGGTCGTGATTATGCGGTAGTGTGTCGAGAAAGTTCACAGCGCATGACGCAAGCTGACATCATCGATGTTCGGGGGCTTTCTCTCAATGCGGCCAGCTCCGCAGCTGTTGAGCGTTTCGACGCTCTGATTGACGATCTCTACTACTACCCGCTTGGGGGTGCAGGATCGCTTAGACGCACTGTTGCAGGAGTTTCCGGAGTTTGTCCTTGCTCATGTACTCAAGGGCTACTCTCTTATGACCGAAGGTACGCTCGACGCTCACCCGAAGGCACGGGCACATCTGCTGCAGGCGGAGGCTCTGCCTGGCAAACCCAGGGAGCATTTGCACCAAGAAGCCTTGCGTGCCTGGATTGCGCAGGATTTTTCTGCTCGTGCGGCCGCCTGGGAGCAAATCCTGGTCGAGTGGCCATTGGATTTGCTGGCTTTGCGTCAACACACAGGTGCGCTTTTTTGGACGGGTGACAAACGACATCAAGCCGAAGTGAGCGCGGGAGTAGCCGGTCATTGGGGCTCCCAGACGCCCGGTTATGCGCATTTTCTGTCGGCTCATGCCTTCGCGATGGAAGAGGTTGGCCAGTACGTAGTGGCCGAGCGTTGCGCGCGCGAGGCGCTGGCTATGCAGCCGCAGGATCTTTGGGCCTTGCATGCCTTGGCCCATGTGTTTGAGATGCAAGGTCGTGCCGGAGAGGGCATCGAACTGCTCAGCGATGCCGGGCGATTTCTTAATGACTACAACCTCTTTCGGGGCCACCTGTGATGGCATTTGAGTCTGTTCAAGCTTTCGCAGGCCCGTTTCGGCGAGGTTCTCGATCTGTTTGACCGCGAGGTTTATCCGCACTCGTCCACCTTTTACCTGGACGTTCAAAATGGCGCCTCGTTGCTGGCGCGCTTGGAATTCCAGGGTGTTGAAGTCGGGGTGGCGCATTGGGAGCGCTTGGCGCAGGCCTCCTCGCTTAGCGCTACGCAAAGCACACTATGGTTTACAGCCTTGCATCACGTCATGGCACTGATGCGTAGCGGGCGGCTATCGGCGGTGCAGTCAACGTTCGATTACCTGAGCTCCGTAGGGACGAGGTCCCCACAGGCGGCGCTGGCGCACGAGCTCGCCCAAGCCGGGGCAGCTTTTTACCAAGCCAAGCCCCGCGAAGCGCTTGAGCGGATGCTGGCCGTACGTCAGCGCCATGGTGAACTTGGTGCGAGCCATACCCAACAAGACCTCTACGACCAGATCATGGTCATGGCTGCCTTGCAGCTAGGCGATTTACCTCGGGTGCGTCAGCTGCTCAAGGCTCGCCTGAGCACGCGCATTTGGGACGCAGCAACGTGGCACGCTTACGAAAGTCGCTCGCGTCGAGTCGACGAGGCTCATGACGCTGCGGCAGTGCGCGCGGCGTTGCGTTGGGAGACGAACTATTCAGAATTACGCAACTGAGTGACGTTTGACCCTCACCCGCGCTGTCGCGCACCCCTCTCCCGGCGGGAGAGGGGTTGGGGTGAGGGCCAGCTCATCCGAAGTGCAACCGATATCACGTAGTTAGGAAACGCTCAATAGCTTCGTTAACGGCGCACGAAGCCTGGCCGGCGACCCGTAGCTAGGGCGGCACCTGCGCGATGCGCAACAGGTTCGTCGCGGGTCCCGAACGGCATACCCGCGGTGATCACGATGGTGTCACCGGCCGATGGTGTCACCGGCTTTGGCGAAGCTCTGCTCGAGAGCCGCTCACGCGCCTCTGCGCTTCTGCATTGGGGCCAATTCGGCCTTCGCCGCTGGCTGCGCTTGCTTCCAGGTGATGCCGAGGTGCTCTTTCAGCATACGCGACAACGTAGCCGCATCACGCCGCTCCAAGGCCGCGATGATCGCGTCGAGGTCCGACACCGTCTTCGCCCACTGTTTCTGGCCCCAGGGAGCGCCGCTGGTGGAAATGAAACGCGCGCGGTACAGGCGTGTGTTCAACGTGTGGTGCAGCCGCTGCAGGATGGTGTTGCGGCACGCCTTTGCAACGCTCAGATGAATCTGCTCCTCGAGCTTGAAACACTCGATCGGATCCCGCCGCCGAAAGGCTTTCAACATGCGATCGTGCATATTGCGAATGGCGGCAATCACCTCATTACTCGCGGTGAGACAAGCCAGCTCGCCGGCCGCGGCTTCGATCGCCCTGAGCGCAATCAACAGGTCCTCGGCTTCGCGGGGAGTCGGATTCGCGACGAACGCACCGTAATTCGGAACGATATCTATCAGCCCGTCGCCCGCCAGCAGTTTTAAGGCTTCACGCAATGGCGTGCGTGACACTTGCAGCGTTTGTGCGAGCACCCGCTCGTTTAGCCTCTCGCCCGGCTTGAGCATGTTCTCGGCAATCATGTCGCGCAGTCGCCTGGCGACTTGTTCAGACAAGGTGTGCCGCTCGACGGGCAGCGAGATATCGAAACTGACCTTTGCGCCTTGCTCTCGCATTTCACTCATGTTTTCGGCGCGAAGCGGAGTCAGCGATAAGCCCAATCGGGGATATCGAGCGCCAAGGCGAGCGGTGTCTCCTGTCCGACGCTGACGATGAGTCCGCGGATTCGCCGCGATAGCTGCGCGTTTCACGGATGGAATCTGCACCGAACCACCGCCGACCGCCCGACGCCGGCAATCGCCGAACCTTGATGGCCGCGATGACTTGGCCTCTGGCGGAGCGCATCGGCGCTGCCATGTTAGTTCCGACATCTGGTGCTGCTAGTCACCGTTCCCATCGTGAGCCTGAATGGTCCCCTTTGCCACCGGCGTCCGCTCGATGCGATGAATGCCACGCCGCCGATTAACGCATCTCCGCGAAGTAGCCCAGAGCAAATACCGTCTGTGGCGGACGTCTCGCAGTTGACAACCTCATTGCCAATTGTTGTCGTGATGGTCAAGGTCGGATCACCAGAAGGCAGGCTGACAAGGATCGCGAAGACGAACTGGCTATCTAAGATGAGAACCTTGCCCGTCGCCTCCTTGCCGGGCAACGGCTTCAGACTGACGTGGGATTGTTCTATTAATTCCGGCTGCGCCAGGGGCGCCGGGTCTTGCCAGACAAGCACGCCTGGCTTGCCGCTAGATAAACTGAGCGGATCAGCCAATTGCCTTACTCCAACGTAGACCTGGTTGTGAACAGGATCTACGCCTATGTCATGCCCATTGGTCCCGGAGCACTCTGCTCCCACAATCTCGGCGGGGTGGTTCTTCGTAGCAGCCGCAAATACTCCAACCACAGGAAACGTTTGAGGCCTCTGCGCATTCCCAGGGCACTGCACGCCCCTGTTCTGGTTGTTGCTTGACGCCGTGTACCAACGACGGAGATTACGATTGAATTGCAGAGTATCGGTACCGCCGA
>VBCY01000449.1 GCA_005882995.1 Betaproteobacteria bacterium | reverse complement strand
AACCAGTGTCGAAATTAGCTTGGCAGGCGGGAGCGCCTCGGCACTGGGCGCACCGTTGGATTGAGCTTGAACGGAGCTTAGCTGCAACGGATCGCACGACGAATTTACACAGCGAGTCGGTTGCGTAGGTCGCCTAACCGATCCCCAAGCTGCACCCTCGCAAACTTGGCTGAAAAGGAGCTTGCCTGGATTTGCGGCCGGTTTTGAAAATGCTCCTCGGCCCAGCGGAGGAGCTCATGGCCAAGACACGCACACCCGGCATCACTGTCCTCGCGGACGGTCGGCTGTTCATTGACAAGAGATACCTCGGCGTCCGTATCGGCCTGCGTGTCGGCGCCATCACCCAGGAGCAAGCTGAGGAACGACTAACCGTTGAGATGGCGCGGATCGAATACGAGCGGGAACTCAAGGCGCACGCCCGCCCGACCTTCGCTGACTGCGCCGCGCGCTACGTCGCGCAATCGCGGAGCAAGCGCAGCATCGACGTGATCAAGTGGCACGTCCAACTGCTTGCGCGCTACATCGGTAACCTCGAGCCGCAGCAGCTCCACGATACAACGCTCGAACCCTTCATCAAAGATCGCCTCGCGGTACGCTTCTGAATCGCGCGGCGCGGTCCTACCGCGACGCCGACGGCCGTCCTTGGCTCGATGCTATGCCGCCCTTGATCACCATGCTGTCCGAGAATCCGCGACTGCCTTACCCGCTGACGTGGAAGGAACAGGACGAGTTGTTTCGCCGTCTACCAACGCACCTCGCCCGCATGGCGTTATTCGCAATCAACACTGGCTTGCGCCAGAGCAACCTGTGCGGTCTGCAATGGGCATGGGAGGTCGCAGTGCCCGAGATCGCCAGGAGTGTCTTCGTCATTCCTCCTGAGGCGTTCAAGACGAAACGCCCTCATGTCGTGATCCTCAACGACGTGGCCTGGTCCATCATTAAGGCGCAACGCGGGTTGCACCCGATCTGGGTATTTCCTTTTCGCGGCAGGCGAATCGATAGGATGAACAATAACGGATGGCACCAGGCGCGGCGGCAGGCGGGATTGCCCCTAGTTCGCGTCCATGACCTTCGACATTCGTTCGGGGCGCGTTTACGTGCCGCTGGCGTTTCCGCCGAAGATCGCGAAGCACTGCTCGGCCACGCCATTCATTCGATGGCCGGGCATTATGCGAGTCCGGATGTGGGTCGCCTCTTGGCGCAGGCCAGCCTGATCGTCGACCGGAGCGGCACGCGGACGCTGTTACGGATCGCGGAGCACCAATGCGGGCGTGTGGATAAGAGCTCCCACAGAGTTCCGCAGCAGAGGAAGGAGGACTTGGTTTTGCACGCCAAGTCCTTCAATGCGATCGAGGTAGCGAGGACCGGTGGATAAAAGGTCCCACAACGGTCCCACAGCAACAAGGAGGACTTGGTTTTGCGTTCCAAGCCTTTGAAAAATGGCGCGCCCGGCAGGATTTGAACCCACGACCCCCTGGTTCGTAGTTTTGAGGTTAATGCTTTAAGCTATTGTTTTTCAATTTCTTTCTGGCACGTCCGCTGCTTTATGTTTGTTCATCCGCGCCCAAGGGTGCTCAGCAAAGTCGCGCAAAAGTCGCGCACGGCTTATTTGCATTTGCTGCACTGGGATCGTCGGCTACCATGCATTGCAGCCAAATGTACGCGCAAGGAGCCACGGTTACTCAGGCGACCTCATGATAGGCAGCCGGCGCACACGATAACGCGCATCTGCGACGAGCACCAGCGCCCCTGAGTTCAGGGCCTCAGCCTGCTCGGCAAGCACCACCTCAAGCCGCCGATTGACGGCGTCGGCGCGTTCGTTCGTCAGCCGAAAGATCACAACGCTGGGGTGGTCGACGACACCCAGCGCCAGGATTTCGCCGAAGTCGAGATCGAACGTAAGCAGAACGCGAGAATCTCCGCGTGCCTTATCGACTAGCTCACGGTCCGTCGCGCGCTCCAGCGCCAGCTCGCGGACATGGACCGCATCATGCCCACGCAGTCGCAAGAACTCGACTGTCCTAGGTGAGATCCCCGCGTCCGCGAGGAACCGCATCACTTCCCTGCGGGGATCGGATAGATCTGATCTTCGGCGATCGCGGCTGCGTATCCCAGCGCTTGGCGCACATCCTCTTCTTCAAGGTCGGGATGCTCGGCTACGATTTCCGCGGGCGTCATGCCGTTGGCGACCAAATTGACCACGTGCGCGACCGAAATACGCAACCCCCGCAGTGTGGCGCGGCCGGCGAGCACGTGCGGATCATGCGTGACACGATCGAACATTGGTCAGTCCAAGCAGCAGAAAAGAAATACGGTCGGCAGGCATCCAGCGAGCTGTTCAACGCAGAATTTCGCCGCCGATCACCAAGCGTAAATGGGATTATAGTACTCCGCCCTACAAGGCGCTAAGCCCGATAATGGCGATCCGCGCTGTACGCCTGCCCGACGAGGTGGCTGAACAATTGGCCGATTTCGTCAACAAGCTTCATCGCAACGAATCGTCATTGAGCACCGAGGCTGGGGGACGGCGTGATCGCCCCCGCGGATCAGAACAGCCGCTGGTGGCAGGAGACGCTCGAGGCGCTGGACGCGGTGAACGCCGGCCAACTCGTCGATGGCAACGAAGTCG
>VBCY01000447.1 GCA_005882995.1 Betaproteobacteria bacterium | reverse complement strand
CGCTCCGGTTTCCCGTGCCGGGACGACGAATCGCCACCCGATGGCCTCGTGCGCGCCGCCTCTGTGACAGCCGCCCTTGAAATCGGGATAGCCGTTGTAAAAGAGGCTTCCGCACTTGCCACAAAAGCGCCACTCGCGCTGGCCTTGCTGCTCGGTAGGCTCGAAGGGGAGCACGAAGTTCCATCCCAGCGCCAGGTGCCCCCCGTGCCGCAGCACTTCTGTCTCGTCGACCCACGCCACGAGGTCGGCATTGACCGGAATACCGCTTTGGCCGGTCGACACGTCTCCGAAGAAGATGTACAGCCTGCCAGCATGTTCCGTGTTGGAACCGAGGTCCAGCCCAATGGCACCCCAGCGGCCGGTATCGGTCAACAGGGGCTGTTGCTCCGCATCGACGAGGAGAGGCCATCTGCGACCAGGCTCGGGCCGATCGAGATCCGTCGTCCCCGTGAGTTGACCAATCCGAACGGTACCAAGGAGTTGCGTCATGATAAGACCAAAGCATAGCGTGCATTTGAAACCATGCAACTGTTCTCGACTCGGAGCGTCGGTGTCCGAAGCTGCTCCGGCGCGAACGTCAGCATGAATTGCGCAGGCCGCGCGCAACGGGTGCGCGGCAATCCCATGCCAAAGGATTCCACCGAAAACAGCCCCATCAATATTCCCGCTTGCGTGGTTGATCGCTGAGGCCGGGCGCGGGGCGGCGGCCTCGGGTGTGGATTCTCGGGTGTGGGTTGAATGCCGGCCGGTGTTGGGCAACTAATGTCGATCATCCAAACTGGACGACATGTTCCACGAGCGTCGCATGACTCTCACGGAACTGTCTGAGAGAATCGGAATCACTCTCGCCACCCGTCCGTTCTGAAAACCGGCAAGGCACGCGCCGTCCGCTTCCCCACGCTCGAAGCCATCTGTGAGGCATTGCAGTGCCAGCCGGGTGACCTGCTCGAATTTACCAGCATCGAAGCCGACTTCCACGACTTGGCCACCGCGCCTAGCCAGGATACCGAGGCCGCTTTGAAAACCAAAACCTTCAGATCATTCAATGAAAAAGAACTTGCTACTCCGCATTCAGGAAAAATGAACACCCGCACGAAATCGGATTCGGAACGGCTCGGGGAAGTCTCGCCGCGCGCTAAGGCCAATGTGAAGCGCGCGCACAGAGGATGCTGGATTGAACTGACGGTACTCTCGTCTTTGCCCAATTCCGCGACGGGACTGCCAACTATTCATATGGCGGGAGAAGATCACCTGAAGTCAAACAGCTGCGCGCTCAATCATATGAGCTGTCGTCAAAGACTCCATACCGACATTAGTGGAAAGCTTCTCCTCGACAACGACGGCATGCCAGGTGGTATGCTGGCCATTGCGGTGGATCCATCTGAGTCTTGAGCCGGAGTATTGTTCGCGTCGCTCACGCAGAACGGCGCGCTCGATCCCATCACACTAAAGGGGATACGGAACAAGCTCTGCGAACCGGGCCATAAGTTTCCTCAATCTGTTCCGCCGACGATCTTCGGGAGCAGGGTCGACGTTCCGACTTGCTCGCACAAGGTAAATCTCGCGCTATCTGATAGGCAAGGGAGATTCTGTGATGGAACCGTACGGCCTCGATGCTATCGTCGAAATTGAGCGACTGCCTTATCTCAAGTAGGGACCTTTGCTGGCGGACAATCAAGTTTCGATCGCGCTGGGGGAAACAACGATTTCGGTCAATATCTTGCCACTGACATTCCCGCCGGCGATAAGGTCATCCTAGATCTTTCTGGTCCCGGAACTGTGTATCGCCTTTGGTTCACAGGTTTCGACCCCGACACCGCCAATCTCAAGATATACATTGATGGAGCTTTATTCGCCAGAACCTATCTACTGGCAAAATTATTTACTGGTGCCTATAGTGAATTGCCGTCTCCGTTAGCTGGAGAAGAAAGTGCCGGGTTTTATTGCTACGTACCTATCCCATTTCGTAGTTCAATACGAATCACGACAAACGGCGCAGCGGCGAAGCCGTTGCAGTTGTTCTACTATAACGTTGGATACCACCGCTACACGCGCGGCCGGAATATCGTGTCGTGGCCGGAGTCGAATGCCGCAGTTGCCGCGGCAGTGGGAGTTTGGAATAAGGCTGAACTCGGCGAGAATCCCAATTCTGGCGACCCCACTACCGTGCGCATTTCGGGCAGTGTCCGCCTGCCGGGAATGGGTATCCCTATCAGCCTGCAGGAAATCGAAGGTCCACGGATAGTCTACGGGATCCGAATCAACGTTGATGCAGACGTTTCAGTGGTCAATGACATCCTGCTACGCATTACGTGGGACCGGGAGCCTGATGCTGCAGTCCACGCGCCGCTGAGCGCCTTCTTTGCCCTCGGACATTACGGTGCCAACTCGGCGCGAAGCCTTGTTGTCGGCGCGATAGATGATTGGCTATACACGTACTTTCCCATGCCGTTCGCGCATCACGCCAACATTGAGTTGATCAACCGACGGCCCATGCCTCTTGAATCGGTGAAATACGAGATCCTGCATAAGGCATTCAATGAGGACTTCTCAAGGGTAGGCTATTTCCGGACCGCATATTTCCGCCACCTCGCAGGGCCGGGCTTGAGTATGACCCTACTTGATATTGAAGGGGCTGGACAGCTTGTGGGAGTGGCCATGTCGTTTGAAGGTTCGGGGCCGCACGACATGGAGGCGAACGCCCCAAGTCTTCTCTTTCTTGAGGGCGACGAGCGTATCTATGTCGATGACTGCAGGACTCCAACCATCTACGGCACAGGAACTGAGGACTTCTTTAATGCGGGCTGGTACTTTACCAAAGTACCGTTTTCGAAGCCTGTCCACGGATGCACAACGAAGAATACCGACAAAGGATACGGAGTTGTCTCTGCATATCGGCTGTTTCTCCATGACGCCGTGCCATTCCGGAAACATTTGCGCGCAACAATTGAACACGGGCCTGCTAACGACGTGCCCGTGCTAGCCCGCACTGTCGCGTATTACTACTACCAACCAGTTATTCGGGCATTGCCGTGGGGACGGCTCGAAATCGGCGATCCGGGCAGCGAAAGCCAATATGGGTATTGGAATTCGAGCCAGCACTGGAGCGGCAGTCGCACTTACACGTTTGAAGGGGATCTCGACAAAATCCAAATCAGCCATGGCGGAAGGGCGCATCGCGGCACAAGTCGATTTGCGTTCCCCACGCCGGCGGACAATCAAGGTTTCCTCCTGAGACGCATGTTCGATCAAGGGATTAGGAATCAGCGCGCGCGAGTTAGAGTGAATGGACAGGATCTGGGTTCGTGGAGTCGAACGGGTGGCAACACCGCCGACAATGATGCGGGTCGTGGGAAGTGGTGTGAGGATGACCTGCCGATTCCCGCGTCGTTTACGAGTGGCAAGACCTACCTACACTTTGATGTTGCATATGAGCCGTCTGATGCGACCCTCTCGGATCCGGCGCTGGATTGGAACGAATTCTCTTATTCACTCTATGATTTGCACGAGACTGGACCGGCACATCCGTCGCTCATGTCTCCCCGGTTGCCGATTCTATGTGCTATTGATGTCGTATCGCGAAACCTGGACAAATTAGATCTCGTTTGTCCTGATGAAGGCGGCACACTTGTCCCAGTCGCGTGGGAACCAATCTTTGGCGCGTCATGGTACGTCTGGCGGTCAATCGCTGGAGTTTCCGTTTTGCCAGGATGTCCGGTAAGTCTCGTTTCTCGATCGACCGACAAGATTGATGCGTTCTTTAACTAATAGCGGCAGCCAGGTCTGTACTGCTGCTTGGGATCCAAAGCTAGGTTGGCACACATGGCGGATGACCGACAGCATGCGTCCAGGTTCGGGCGAGCTGACTCCCGCGGTTACGCTAGGTGCAGCCATCACCGCGGTTTCGCGAAGTACGGATCACCTAGATGTGTTTGTAGTTGCTACTGACAGCCGCCTAATGTCGGCAGCATGGCCGGATGATGATCCGCGGTACGCAGGAAGCGGCGCCCAATGAGCGGGTTGGTGGTCCCTGCTCGCTGCCGGCATTAAGGGTGTGCCAGGGGCAGTGGCGGGCGCGACCTCGCGCAGTACCGACAAGCTCGATGTATTCCTGACCGATGCGAAAGGGGAGGTTCATACAGCCGCTTGGGAGCCGTCTCTCGGGTGGAGAAACTGGAAACTTCGGGATCGACTTTCGGCGGGTTCCCAGGTGCCAAATCTGCCTCCGGGGGCACCAATAACGGTCGTGAGTCGAAGCGCTGATCACTTGGATATCTTTGCGTTGGACAAGCACGGTTCCATCTGGAGTGCCGCATGGCAGCCTGGCTTCGCGTTTTGGGCTGGTTGGTGGGCCCTGCCGGGCATTCGTGGAGCGCCTGGCTCGGCCGTCCGCGCAATTTCTCGGAGCCCGGATCAACTCGATTTGTTTGCGACTGGGGCGGATGGTGAGGTGTACACAGCAGCGTGGAATCCGCGTTCGCCATGGGAAGGCGGCAAATTACGAGATCGGATGCCAGAAGCGACAATCCCGGACTTGGCCGCCGGATGCCCAATCGCTGCAGCCAGCAGACGAACCGATTACCTTGATATTTTCGTGGTGGCGAAGGACCGACGAATCTGGACGGCTGCCTGGGAGCCGTCGCGCAATTGGCTCGGTTGGCGTCCGATCGGGTACTAAAGTAGTGACGAAGCAATCTCGCGCGCGCTGCGGCTGGCGGAAAGCGCCACGCCCGTCGGGATATGTGCCGCGAACTGGGTATCTGCGATAGCTTGGGCTTTCCCGACAAATGCAGTCCTCAGACCTCGGGCACATCAGTGCCTGCCGTATACCAGGACCCGGCCGGACCCGGTTGCGAGGAACACGCGGCCGTGCGCAATAGTTGGTGGAACGAACTTCGCGAAGTAATACACCTTATTCTCTGCGCCGCCGAATGAGTCGGCCTGGTTGTTCCAGAGTTCGCGCAAAGTGATCGGATCAAACGCGCGCAATATTCCGAAGTGCTGCTGCGCGCAGTTTGCCGCAGTTCGGCAACGGGGCACCGAACATTCGAGGAACGCCTGACTGCCGCCGGTAGGCTGGCAACGCTGTACCGAAGCGAAGAGCACGCCGGCGGCGGGCCGCGTTGCGTCGATGCTCAAAGCAAGCATTCCCCCGGGCATGCCAACGGCATCGATTCGGTCGGAAAGGTAAGGTGGCGCCAACACTTGCTGCCCGGTGCCGAGCGCAGTCGCGATTAAGGGCTCGGCGTCGAAGCGCTTGCCCCACCAACGGTAAGCTTTGAGGAAGTCTTTCTCGGCCCAGACGTACATGAATGCGCATCCGTTTGGAAACGCCCCAAAAACCGGGGTGCCATGCACGTGCGGCCAGGGCATCCAATCGTCGATCGTGACACCGCGGCCGGTAAATTCGTGCGACGGGGGTGCACAATGCTGGCCAACCCTGAGGCAAAACAAGGAAGCTTAGGTGAACGCGTAAGCCGTTGCGATCTCCGTTCGATGCGTGGCGCTTGATGGCAATCGCGAAGCTTAACCGGCTTCTTCGGTCGAATTGCTTTCCGCGCGAACGAACCGGTTGATGGCGTCGACCGTCTTGCCGCAGTTGAACGTCTCGCCCGATCCGAACTGAAGGAACGGCAGCGGTGCGGCCGGCCCGGCGATCACGCCCAGCGCCACCGCAGCGCCCGTACGCAGGATCGCGTTCGCGAGGTCGGCGCGTACCGAAGGATCGGCGAACGTGCCGGACACGATGATCGGTCCGCGCAGCGCCAACAGGCTGAAGTCCTTCGGGTTCGCGATAACGCGCAGGTCGAGTTTCTCCGAGCGAAGGTCGATCTGTCCTTCGACTCTCGCGGTCGTGTGTTGTGCGTCGAGCGCAACGGTCTTGGGCTGAAGCACGCCCTCACGTGCGCGGAAATCGGCGACGAAGCAGTTGATGGGCACACTATGATTCTTGTCGCGCGCCATGACGACGAGCGAGTTGGCGACGTCGAGATCGGCGAGCCGAAGCGCAAGATCGCTGACACTGCCGCCTGTCATCGCCAACGCGATGTCGCCGTTCGCGGTACCGAGCATTGCAGCGACTGAATTGCCATGCATCGTCAATCGCACTCGCCCCTTGACCGGGCCGGTTTGCAGAACCTGCTTGACCGCCGGCGCGAAGCGCTCGAGTCGAAGCTGGTCGCCGCTGATATCGGCTGTCACCGCAATCGTCGGCTTGGTCCCGTCCAGGGTGAGCTTGCCGTCGATATCGCCCGCATCCGTTCCGAACGTGAGGGGGTCGAGCGCGAGAACACCGTCGCGCAAGACGAGATGCGTCGCCATCCGGTTGAGCGGTAGCGTTTCGTTGCGAATCCGCTCGCCGGTAAATCGAATGTCGGCGTTGGCCGCGTTCAACTTGTCGAGACGATATTCGCTGTGCGGAAGAACGCGCCCTGGCGGGTTCACGGCCTGCGTATCAGTCGCGCCGACAAAGCCCGCAAGATCGCGCATGTCGAGAAGCTGCGACCTGAGATCAGCGCGCATCAGCGGCTTCGTGGTGCGCTGATCGACGACGAAATCGCCGGCGAGATCGCTGTTACCGACTCTTCCGTTGAAACGCTTGAAGCTCCACCTGCGATCGTCATACTGCAGATGCCCGGCGAGCTCGTATTCGGGCGTGGGCGGGAAGGGCAGTCCGCTGATCGCGTAAAGCTGCGCGAGGTCGCGCCCCGAAAGGTCGAGCGTGAGATCGAGCGAGCGCAGGTCCTGTGGGTTGACGAGCCTGCCGTCGACGGCGATTCGTGTCTCGCCGATCGACGCCTTGCCGTCGATCGCGATCTCTGGATTGTCGACTCCGCGCGAGCGCCAGCGCACTTTCGCTGTCGTGGGAAGACCGAATGCCGTGCTCGGCGCAACATCGATCGCCGCGCGTACCTGGAGCACCGGCTGCATGCTGCCGCTCGCGTCGACGCGTGCGTTGAGGCGCGCCGGTTTGAGTTTGCCGAGACGTGCGGGATCGACGACCCGCGACGGATCGAACCGGGACAGGGCCGCCTTGATGTCGAATGGGTGCGCCGAATCAAGACCGATGCTGCCCTTCGCCTCCGCAGACGAATCGCCGATGTCCACGCGTGCCTGCCGCACGCTCAGCGCGCCCGCCGCGACGGTGCCGTCGAAGCTCGCACGGTAGGCGCGCTGCGTGAGCTTGGCCCGAATGTTTTGCGAGGCGAGATCGCCGTGGGTCTCGATCGCCGCCGCGAGCTGCGTCGGCTGGAGCGCCGTATACAGGTGGTGGGCATTCAATTGTTCGCCGCCGAGCTGAAACGCAACGTCGTTTGCGCTTACGCGGCCGCTGCCCGTCAGCTTGCCGGCCTTGCTGAGGTCCGCTTCGATCGCGTCGAGCGTGAACGCGTCGGCGACGGCGCCGATCTGCGCCGCCAACGACGACAATGGAATCCGGCCGGTGTCGATGGCGCCCGGCACTCGGTTGATCACGTTCATATTGCCGTGCAGCTGGCCGCTCGCGGCCGCTGCGGTGAGCGTCCCGTCGAGGATCGCTTCGGGCGCGCTCGGGAGCAGGTGACGAAGATCCAATGCACGCAGCGTCGCATCCGCGCGCTCGATCGGTTGCGCTTGGAGCGGCGCGTACACGAGCCTTGCATCGGCCGCGGAGCTTTGTGCGCGCAGCGTCGCGTTCAACTCGACGGCGCGCTCGAGCGTGCCCGAGGCGACGACATCGATCGCGAGCGGCGCATCGCCCCCGCGCGTGACATCCAAGTGACCGTCGACGCGATAAGGCGGGCTTGCGCCGATTTCGAGGCTGCCGTCAAATTTTCCGAAGGGCGTATCCCGCGCTCCCAGCTTCAGCGTCCACGACTGCCAGCCGGCCTCGCCGTCGAACGCGAGCTGCGAGGCTTCGCGCGGCTCGCCGCCTCGCACGACCGTGAACTGATCGATCACCGTGTCGTGGACGCGCACGCGCAGCGGCAGACGCAGCGTCTCGGGTAGCGTGGTCGGCACCGGCTCGGTTGGCGTCTCTGCGATCGTGACGGTCGCCTTGGCGACGTGGACGTCGTGAAAGCTCGCCGTCGCGAGCAGTAGCCATAGCGGCGACCAGGCAAGCCTCGCATCGTCGAGCGCGACTTCGCGGCCGTTCGACCGCCACACGACGCGATCGGCGTGAATTTGACGAAGGAGCGAGCCCCGGACGCCTTCGAGATCGAGCGTCCCCTGCGAGCGCTCGACTGCGACGCGGGCGGCGGAGACGAGCGTCGATTCGCGGTCGAGCCATGCTCCGGCCGCGGCGATCCCCGCGATCGCCAAGACGCCAAAGACTAACCATCCGAGGCTACGGCGAGACATTCGTAACTTTCGGACATCGCGCGGGCGGTGCAAGTTCAGTCTTGAGACGTGGACCGCAGCGAGCTTGGCTGGCACGCTTACTTGGAACGCGACGCGGTTCGGTCCAGATCCGCGATACGAACAGAAACGCTTTGATCTTGCAGCGATTCCGTTTCCTGAGGCACATCCGTGCAAGAATTACCGTCGCAGGCAGTGCAGGGGGAGGGTGGTCACGAACGCTATGACGAGTTCGTGCAAAAGGATGAATGACGTGTACGTGTAGACGGGTCCGGTTGCAGCCCTGCGCAACCCTTTTCAAGCCCCGCTTCGGTGGGGTTTTCGTTTCTGGCTCCTTGTCCTCGAGAGAGGACGGCTCGAACCCTTCGAGAGCAGGCGCATTGCGTTCGCTGATATACGCCGCCTCTTTGATGACACGGAAATCTGGAACAGTGCAATCCTTGACGGTCGAGTAAATGGCCGGTGGCAGCGTTTCAACTTGTCACCAACAAGCGGGGCGCTATTCGGTTGCGTACGGTATGCGGCCGGCGGACAATTCCGCCGTCCAGAAAATCAAAACAGACCGAGCGGCTGACGAGTTCACAAAGGGAGAAGAAATGTCCGAGACCTTCCGCGCAAAATTCAAGCGCCTTGCGGAGAGCAGTGACCGTCCCGAGTTTGACCAAGCAGTTGTTCGGGTCTTCCTCGCCGGATTGGTACTTGTTAATGTGGCTTTGTATCTCGCTTCAACTGTCCTTGGGGACGGCCTGACAGGAGCGCAGCGAGAAGCGCTCGTTGCGGGGGCAAGCCGTCCGCGCTTCGCCGATTGGTCGCGATGGCGGTGGACACCACGGTCATTACCTATTGCTTGATCCGCATGGGCGAAAGTGGCGCCGTCATCCTCTTCGGGTATCTCTACATTATTTTCGGCAACGGATTTCGCTATGGTCGGTGGTATTTGCATGCAAGCCAAGCCATGGCTTTCGTCGGGTTCATCGTGGTGCTTTTCGCAAGTGAGTTCTGGCCAAAGCATTTGTGGATCGGCCTTGGTTTTCTCATGGGACTGATCATCATTCCGTTCTACGTCGAAGCCCTTAGTCAGCGCATCATCGAAGAAAAGAAGCGTGCGGACGAGGTCAATGCGCAGCGTGCCCGTGCGTATGATGAGGTAGTGGCGGCCATGCGCGACGGCCAGCGTTCGATTGCCGAATGCGTCGATTGTTTTCACTCCGGCAACGAAACGTTTGGCGCTGCCGCCCTGTTCGACAAGTTGCGCGCAGCAAATCTAAGGATGCTCGAGTTGATCTCGAAACATGGATCGGCCCCGTCGGAAGGCAAGGGTTGATACTCGCTGCCACCATGCGGTCGTCGGACCTGTTTTACGTAGTCTTTGCTGCGGCGATTTCTTAGCTTCGCCTGCTCTACTTTTGGGGTGGCTTTAGACTGTATAGGTGGGTCACCAATTGAGTTCAATAGCGCATTAGCGCGCCCAGGGCCATGCGGCGCATTATGGTGGTTTTGGGTGGGGCGGCCTTCGGTATCTGGCTTACCAGATTCGAGTTTGCACCATTTAACGGACAGTGGAACGAAGTCGCGATCCTTCTGGTAATGGCTGCGCTGCTTGTGTGGCACATTAGACGGCTTTTCAAGCAGCGCGGATGGCGCTGGCCGCGTAACGACTAAACCCCGCTTCGGCGGGGTTTTTCTTCGGGCCCAGTCCGCGTGCTAGCGAGAGCGGTTGAAAACGGCGGCGGTCATCGCAACCGACATCGAGCCTGGGCGACGCCGAGCTCACCGCCAAGCTCAAGATGCTGGCCGAGAACCTTGGACTGCCGGTGCCGGTGTTCCGGTTGCCGCAAGCGCGGTTAAAAGGTGACGCAGCGTCACCTTTAGACATGAACAACGAGCTCAACGACTACGCGGTGCTGCTTGAGGAGCTCGCGCGTCGGACTAACCGGCGCCGGCTCTACACGTACTACCCGGATGAGGGCCCGCTAAGGCGAGAGCTCTACCCGAAGCATCAAGCGTTCCTCGCCGCCGGCCTGACGAACCGTATCCGGATGATGATGGCGGCGACAAGCAAAAGCGGTCACCCGGGCGCGACTTGTGGATAGGCGCTGTCGACCCTGAGCAGTCATCGAGCGTTACGAAAAAACAGACGTTCAGTATTTCAGTGCAGCCGCGGCTTATTACGGCGAACAGAACGCAATCCCCTTCGTCGCTCCATCAGTACTGAGTAACCACATCTGCTGGATTGTGCTCCTTAACCGAAGTCCGATCGCAGCTAACAGCATGGCTGCTCACTCCGCGATTCTGCGGATGACAGCTATCGAGCAAATTGAGGCGCGTGTCATGGTTGCTCCACTGTCACCTCCAATGCGAGATCCGACGCTTGTTCGAGCGTCAGCGCATGGCCTTCCCGCCATGCGCGTTCCAAGCCAGCGTCGTCTCCCAGTGCTAAAGGGCGAGGCCACGCGCCGGTCGTAGTTAGGCTGAACCTTGGCGACAGTGCCAATCCGACTTCGGCCCGAAGTCACTCGGCCGCGCCCCAGACGCGGGCCGCGCGCAGCGGGCCGCGCGCGGTCGGCCATGACTGCATCGTTTACACGACTGAGTGTCTGATCGGCGTTTCAAGCTGTGATAGTCCGCCGACAGGAACCCAGGAGGATAGGCGGTAGTCTGTACATTCACGACGTAATGCGAGTGCATCTGCAAAATTTGCAAGCACTCCGTTTTCACCACCGCGGTGGTTCGCGATAGTAGTCCACCGATCGGCAATCCTTCGCGAAACCATCGCACAAAACTGGAGACCTGCCATGACTCGTTCACAGCTCTTTCTTGGTTCCATTCTCGCGATCGTCGCACTTGCGTTCGCCGGCACCGCGCTGGCCAAGGCCCACGAACACAAGAATGGCGAAGAACTACTTGGTAGCCAGATCAAGGTCAACGGCCCCCACGTCATAGACAAGCACGGCAAGTACACTGCTACCGCCCAGGTCAGCAACGGCAAAATCACCGGCGTAGCGGT
>VBCY01000446.1:4601-6880 GCA_005882995.1 Betaproteobacteria bacterium | reverse complement strand
CGCGCGGCCAGACGGGCTGCCCGGATGGCAGAGCGCCTATGGCTTCGAGTTCGACCGCGATAACGTGAAACGCATGGACACCGGGCTCACCTATACCGCGCTCAAAGAGCGGCAGGTCGACTCCGCGGTGGTATTCGCCACCGACGGCCGCATCCCCGCTTTCAATTTCGTCGTGCTCAAGGATGACAAGCACCATGCGCCACCCTACAACTTGACGCCGGTGGTGCGCAAGGAAGTACTCGACAAGAATCCCAAGATCGCGGACGCGCTCAACTCCATATCGGCCAAGTTGAACGACGAGACGATGGCCAAGCTCAACGCCAGCGTTGATGTCGACAAGAAAACGCCGGAGGAAGTAGCGGAAGGATTCCTCAAGGCCAATGGCTTGAGCTATTGAGCGTTTCCTAACTGCGTGACATTGGTTGCAATGCGGATGAGCTGGCCCTCACCCCCAACCCCTCTCCCGTCGGGAGAGGGGTACGCGACAGCGCGGGTGAGGGACAAATGTCACGGTGTTGCGTAATTCTCAATAAAACTGAGAGCGCCATGGCGGAGCCCGATCGCGGTAGCACGGCCGCGTTCGCGGACGTGCCGACCTTCGTGCGCGGCCTCGCTTTCGCAGATCTTCCGGAGCCCGTCGCCGTCAGCGCGCGGCGAAGCCTGCTCGATCTCATCGGAGTTGCCGCCGCCGGCAGCCGCACCCGCGCCGCAGCGATCGCGTCAACCTATGCCGCGACGCAACTCTGCGGCAGCGAGCGCAGCGCCCGCATACTCTTCGACGGTCGGCGCTCGGGCATGGCCGGCGCTGCATTCGCCGGAGCGATGACCATCGACGCTATCGACGGCCATGACGGCCACGCGCTCACCAAGGGACACGCGGGGGTCGCGCTCCTGCCCGCGCTGCTTGCGCTGATCGACAGCGAGCGCGCAGGCGAAGCAGCGTATCGCGTCGATGGCCCGGAGTTCATCACGTGCTTCGTGCTGGGGTACGAAATCGCGACTCGCGCCGGCATTGCCTTGCATGCTACCGTCGCCGACTACCACTGTTCCGGGGCATGGAACGCGCAGGGCTGCGCAGCGATCGCATCGCGTCTGCTGGCCTTTGACGACATGCGCACCCGACATGCGTTCGGCGTCGCCGAATACTTCGGGCCACGCGGTCAGATTCTTCGCGCCTGCGATTCGCCGACCATGGTCAAGGATGGTTCCTGCTGGGGCGCGCATGCCGGCATCAGTGCGGCGCTGCTCGCCGCCGAAGGCTTCACCGGCGTTCCGGCGGTCACCGTCGAGGACGACGCTGTGATCGAGCTGTGGGCGGACTTGGGTTCCCGCTGGCGCATTCTCGAACAGTACTTCAAGTCCTATCCCGTTTGCCGCTGGGCTCAGCCGGCAATCGAAGCGGCGCTCGAACTCAAGCGCGCACACGCGTTCAGCGCAGCGGAGATTGCAAGCATCGTAATCGAGAGCTTCAGTGAAGCAGTCGCGCTGGGTTCGCGCTGCGCGATGCCGCGCACCACGGAGGAAGCGCAGTACAGCCTCGCCTTTCCGGTCGCCGCCGCGCTCGTATGCGGGCGCATCGGCGTCGACGAGGTTAGCGCGCGCGGACTGACCGATCCGCGGGTCAGGCGACTCGTCGCCATGATCCGCGCCGAGGAGAGCGCAGAGTTTTCTCGGCGCTTTCCCGCCGAGCGCTGGGCGCGCGTGCGCATCGAGCTAGCCGATGGCCGGATGCTCGTCTCCGAACCGGCGCAGGCGCGCGGCGGTCCTGAGAATCCGCTCGGGGACGACGAGCTTCGCGCCAAATATCGCGAACTTGCCGCGCCGGTTATAGGCGTGGCCCGCGCCGAGCGCATCGAGCACGCAGTCGGCGCGCTGACCGTGGAGCAGAGCGCTTTGCCCACGCTGCTCGAGGATCTGTTGCAGCCTGCCGTGCAACGCCACTAAGCTGACCGCTGCTCGTATCGCCATCAGAAAATTTGCGCTGGAACGCGCGGTTGGGCCTCAGGACGCCGCATCGGCAAAGGTCGATCTCGGGTAGAGTCGAGATGTGGCGCGGTGGCAGTAGGTTTGGCATAGCCGTTGTCCGCCCCTTTCGTGTGGCGGTGCCTCACTGGCCGAGCCGTAACTCCGTCTCCACATCCCGCTCATCGAACCGGACATGCAGATCTCCCGCATCCGGCTCTCGGACAAGACCTCACGCTTGCACCCACGGCACGTCGTGCCCAAGCGCAGTCAGGCGCACGAGACCAAAGTACCCGTAGAGGTGCGAGAGTGGATAG
>VBCY01000446.1:0-4594 GCA_005882995.1 Betaproteobacteria bacterium | reverse complement strand
TGTTGCGCAACCACCGGCGCAACCGCGTAGCCGTGTAGGTGTCGAGCGCCCGGTACGCGCGGTTGACGGTGCCTACTTGAAAGTAGTTCGCCCAGCCGCGTAGCGTGCGATTCAACTTGCCCACCAGTTCCGTGGTCTCTTGCCATCCCGTCTTCAGGGCGGTCAGCTCATGGATCTTCTCGACCATGCGCTTGATGCTCTTCTTCGACGGTCGGTAACCTAAACGAGCCTGCCCCGTGCGCGCCGAATACATCCGCCCAAACGTGTAGCCCAGGAAGTCGAACTCCCCTTCCGGTACCGTGCAGATTCGTGTCTTCTCCTCGTTGACCGTGAGCTTGAGCTTGCCCATGAGCTCGCGCATTCGTTGCAGGGCCTCCTCGGCCTTGCCTTTCCTGCACAGGATCACGAGATCGTCAGCGTAGGTCACGATGCGACTGCCAAGGCGCTTGTCCAGTCCGAGCTTCTTCCATCCCAACACGAAGCGGCGCATGTACAAATTCGCCAACAACGGTGAGAGAGGTGAGCCTTGCGGGATGCCGCGCCCGCTGTCCTTGGCCTCGGTCGTGCGCGTCTTCCGGCCTCGGTCGTCGGTTTCTTCGACGGGGCAGTCCAACCACATCTTGATCAGATGCAGCACGCGCCGATCGACGATGCGTCGCGCGAGCGAGCGCATCAGTTCGGCGTGGGGAATGCTGCCGAAGTAATCGGCGAGGTCGGCGTCAACGACTTCCGGGTGGCCTCGAAACAGCGTCTCTTCCACCTCGACCACCGCCTGTTGGGCACTGCGGCCCGGACGATAGGCGTACTGCTCCGGTGGGAGGTCGGCTTCGAAGATCGGATCGAGCATCAGCAACGCTGCGCTCATGCACACCCGATCGCGCAGGGTCGAAATGCCCAGCGGTCGAAGCTTGCCATTGGCCTTCGGGATAAACACGCGTCTAATCGGGTCCGGTCGGTACGTCTCCTCCCTAAGCGCAAGCGCCAGTTCACCGAGCCACCGTTCCACTCCGTACGCCTCGACATCCGCAAACTCCTGACCATCCACACCCGGAGCGCCCTTGTTCGAGCGGCACTGCGCGTAGGCATGCACGAGAACGTCGTCGCGGCTGATCTTGTCGTACAGGGCGTAGAAGCGATAGCCCGGCTCTGCCTTCGCTTTCGCGTGCAACGCCGTCTGCAGCTTCTGAACACTCTTCGGAGTTGCTAGGTTGCCCAATCTCCGAGTCCTTCGCTACTTGTTGCGTTGGTCTTGAACTGAGGTCCCTTCCCTCTGCCAGCGTTACCCAGCTTCGTCGGTACTACGAACCTCTCCGCCACTCCATGGCGCCCGGCCTGTCCGTCACCGGCGTCCGGTTGATCATCCCTGACCACGCCTTGGAGCTTCCCGTGTTGCCTGCGCTTTCCTTGTGTGCATGCTGTCGCCACTACCCCGGCCCAGCCACTGGCGGTCCCGCATCGCTCATCCATCCAGTGGTGTCAGCCTTCCCCGGTATGGCATCCGGGTCGGCCTGCGCATCGTCCTTTTCGAGGCTTGCTCGGCGTTCACTCGCGTTACGGCCTGCACACTCGCGCTGTCACCGTATATCGTGACCCGCTTTACCGAAGGCTTTCAGTCACTTTGTTACCTCCATGACTGCTCCGGTTGCTTCCGGCTGGAGCATTCGCCGGGTGGGGCTTTCACCCACTGGAAAAGCGCCGCCTTATCACGGCGCACGCCAAAAGCGGACGTTTAGATCGTCCGCATGAAATTGCAGCGGGGCCTATTCACGGTAGCGGATCAGTGCATCGTCCAACTTGTCCTTGAGCGGGCCTAGCCAGGGCTCGTAATTCCGCCACTGAAAGAGCCCGCCGAGGAAAATCGGCCGTCGGACCTGCTCTGAGCTTGCCGTACTAACACTACGTTCTGTCTTATAGAACTCGACGCAGGCCGGTTCGAATTCAAGTCCGCAGAATTCCAGAATGCGCCGCACGTTGCCTTCGAGGTCCTCGACCACGTCCTCGTACCAGACTCGCAGGATCCGCCCGGGAAGCACTGCGTCCCAGTGTCGCATGAGCTCGAGATAGGTCCGGTAATAGCGGGCGATATCCTCGATGCTATAGGTGGACTCTTGACCTTTCGCAAACAACTGCCTCAGGTTACTAACACAGCACGCCATGGGATCGCGGCGCACGTCGATGATTTTGGCGTTCGGCAGCATGAGATGAATGAGCCCGATGTGGCAGAAGTTGTTCGGCATTTTGTCGATGAAGAATGGCTTTCCCCGACGGTAAGCGCGCGTGTCCGTGATGTAACGTTCGCCGAGCCTGCGGAATTCTTCGGGCGCAAGTTCGGCCAAAACAGCCGGGTAACGATTATCTTCAAGCCCCCGTATTTCAACCACGATGCGCTGGATGTCGGAGAGTTCGTGCGTCCCTTCGACCAGCGAGTGAGAGGCGAGGATCTGCTCGATGAGCGTGGATCCAGAGCGCGGCACCCCGACAATGAAAATCGGATCAAGGTTCGGCACGCCGACACCCACCCGGGCGGCGAAAAACTGCGCCGTGCACACCTCAACCTGCTTACGCGTGTTGGTTTCGGTGATGTCCGGATGGTAGCGGCTTTCGGCGCGCTTGAGTGCATTGCCGCGCTCGTAGAATTGCCATGATTCCGCGAACTCGTTCCGGTCCTCGAGCGCCTTGCCAAGTGCGAAGCACAGATGGTAGCGATCGACAGGGTCTGTGCCCGGCGCGGCTTCCTCTGCGCGCATCTGCACGATCTCGTTCTGCGAAAAGCGATAGGTCTTGAGATTGGCGAGACTCCACCAGGCATCGCCGAAGCTCGGCCTAGCGGCCGCCGCCATTTGGTAGGATTCGGTCGCTTCCTTCTTCCGTCCGATGGCCTTGAGAGAGTGGCCGAGCGACACGTGCAGATCGGCTGACGCCGGCGACGCGGCTAGCAGCTCGTGATACAGCGCGATCGCCGGCTCATACTCTCCGAGGCCGACGCACGCGGCCGCGTCCAGGGAAAGATAAGCCCTGTTGCCGGGTTCCAGCCTCAGCAGGGTGTCGGTCTCTTCGCGCGCCCGCAGATATTTCTGCCGGTCAATCAGTACACGGACGTAGTCCAATCGGGCAGCGACGTAATTTGGTTTGACCTCCAGAGCGGCTTCGAGTAGCGATTCCGCCTCATCCAGCACGTCCCGCTGGTGCTGGATTCTGGCTAATAGCCGCAGCGCTTCGACATCGTCGGAAGACGTGCGCAGATATGCTCGAAGGATGTTCTCCGCTGCCGACAGGTCGCCATCCGAGAACAGGCTCCCGGCGCGCACGACCTCCGGTGGCAGGTTTTTCAAGCTGGAGATGCGCTCGGCTGCCGCCGCTGCATTTCGTGCGTCCCCAGTCATCCGAAACAGGCGTTCGAGCATGCTCCAACTCTTCGCCAGCGCCGGGTTGATATCCACGCCGCGGAGAAAGGCCTCGATCGCGCGCGGCGCATCCCGCAGCGTCGTGTAGCAATAACCACGCTCCTGGTAAAGGAGGCTGAACCGCGGGTGCAGTTGCTCCATGCGCCGCAAGGTTTCAAGCGCCGCGTGTATGCGATTCAGGCATCGCTGGTTGGCGGCGATCAGGTACAGGAGGTCGCGGTTTTGGGGCGCTGCAACCGCGAGCAGTTCGGCCGCGACGAGCGCTTCGGAGTGCCGTCCGTCCTTGCTGAGCTCACGGATACGGCCCACCTCGAGTTCGATCGGCGACGCCCTTGCGCTCTGCATGGTACCCGCTCAGAATACCGCTGCCGGATGAAATTTATAGCACAGACAAACAGGATTCATCGTCAATCCATCGTGGCGTCCTCGGCGGGCAACATTTCCCTAGTCTCATATGGCTGGCTGTGCCCGGCCCGGCATCGGGTCCCAACCGGCTTTTTCCGAACCCCGCAATCGAAAGAAAGGGAGACATCATGAGCCATATCGACCGCCGTAAATTCCTGCAGTTGACGGGCATGGCCGCCATCACGAGTTCGCTCAACACGAACATCGCCAAGGCGTTGGCAATCCCGGCAAACAACCGCACCGGATCGATTCGCGATGTGGAACACATTGTCATCCTGATGCAAGAGAACCGCCCGTTCGACCATCATTTCGGGACGCTTCGCGGTGTCCGCGGTTTCTCCGATCCGCGCGCGGTCGACATCCATCTCCCGCTCCAGGGCGGCGGCACCGCTCCGGCCTCGGTCTTTTTGCAGCCGGCCGGCGCGGCTAACATCGCGGCGGGATTCGCGGTACCGCCTGGCAACTTTGGTGGCCCGGCGAACGGAGTGGATGTGATCCCGCCGTTCCGTGTGAATCCCGAAAGCGTCAGCCCGGGCCTGAAGAGCTTGGGTCTCACCTATCTGCCAGGAACGGATCATAGTTGGGCGGGCATTCATGCCGCTTGGAACCAGGGCCAGTATGACAACTGGCCGGCCCATCAGGGTCCCATCGCCATGAATTACATGACGCGCGACGATATCCCGTATCACTGCGCTTTGGCGGATGCGTTCACGGTCGGCGACGCCTACTTCTGCTCGGTCATGGCGCCGACCAACCCGAACCGCGACTACCTGTTTAGCGGCTGC
>VBCY01000001.1 GCA_005882995.1 Betaproteobacteria bacterium | reverse complement strand
TTAGACAAGGAAGCAATGACCGCCACCGTGCAGCCCGGCGTGGTGCTCGATCAACTCAACGCGTCGCTGCGACCGCATGGCCTGTGGCTACCAGTCGATGTCAGTACGTCCGCACAGGCCACGATCGGAGGCATGGCAGGGAACAATTCGTGTGGCTCGCGATCGATCGAATACGGAAACATGGTGCACAACGTGTCGAGCATCGATGCGATCCTTGCCGATGGGAGCGAAATCGCGTTCGGACCGCTGGCGCAGATGTCGCGCGACGGCGGTGCGGCCCGCATCATCGATGGGCTTGCCGCGATCGGCACGCGCGAGCGTGACGAGATCGCGCGAATGTATCCAAGCGTCCTGCGACGCGTCGGGGGCTACAACCTCGACGTTTTCGCGCCGCAGAGCGTGCGCGCACCCTCGCCTACTTCGCAAGGATCACGGTGAAGCTCGCTCGCCTTCCGGCGCATCGAGTCCTGGGAGTGTGCAACTTTCCCTCGTTCTACCAGGCAATGGCATCCGCGCAGCATATCGTCAAGCTCTCACCCACCGCCGTCGAGCTGGTCGACCGCACCATGATCGACCTGGCGCGCAGCAATCCTGCCTTTCAGCCGATCATCGACGCCGCGCTCATCGGCGCGCCCGAAGCGATTCTTCTGGTCGAGTTCGCCGGCGAGGACGCTGGAGGAACGCAACGCGCCAGGCTGGATCGACTCGCCGAGCTGATGGGCGATATCGGACTGCCCGGCGCCGTCGCGCGCATCACTACGGCGCAGGCACAAAAGGATTTGTGGGAAGTGCGCAAGGCCGGCTTGAACATCATGATGTCGATGAAGGGCGACGGCAAGCCCGTGTCCTTCATCGAGGATTGCGCCGTTCCGCTGGAGCATCTCGCGCAATACACGCAAAGATTGACCGAAATCTTCCGCGAGCACGGAACCCAGGGGACGTGGTACGCGCATGCGAGCGTCGGGACACTGCACGTGCGGCCGATACTCGACATGCGGCGCGACGGCGCCGCCAAGATGCGCGCCATCGCCGAGGAAGCGTCCGCCATGGTGCGCGAATACAAAGGCGCGTATTCGGGCGAGCACGGCGACGGTATTTGCCGCAGCGAGTGGGTGGCGTGGCAGTTCGGGCCTCGACTCAATCAGGCTTTCGCTGAAGTGAAGGCGCTGTTCGATCCCGGCAATCGGATGAATCCGGGGAAGATCGTCCATCCGCCGAAAATGGACGATGCGTCGCTGTTCCGCTTCCCTCCCGGCTATCGGCGAGAACCGTTCGCGCCGAAGCTCGACTGGTCGGCGTGGGACGTGCAGCGTGATCCTGTCACGGGCGTCGAGACGGCGCCCGGCACCGGCGGCGATGTCACGGGCGGACTCGCCAAGGCCGTCGAGATGTGCAACAACAACGGTCACTGCCGCAAGTTCGACGCCGGCACGATGTGCCCGAGCTATCGCGTCACGCGCGACGAGCAGCACACGACGCGCGGCCGCGCGAACACGCTGCGCCTCGCACTGAGCGGTCAGCTCGATGGCGAGGATCTTTCAGGCGAGAGCGTTCGCGCCGCGCTCGACCTGTGCGTATCGTGCAAGGGCTGCAAGCGCGAATGTCCGACCGGCGTCGACATGGCCAAGCTCAAGATCGAAGCGGCTGCGGCGCGCGCTGCACGCAACGGGCTGCCGCTTTCCGAGCGGCTCGTCGCCTTCCTGCCGCGCTACGCTCCAATCGTCAGCCGAATACGTTGGCTTCCCGCGCTGCGCGAGCGCTTGCCGGGTGCCGCTTCGATCGGCGAACGCTGGCTCGGCCTCGCAGCGAAACGGTGCGCACGTCCGTCGGTGAATCCCCGACTACGAACGACAAGGAAGTGCTGCTGTTCGTCGATACCTTTACCAATTATTTCGAGCCGGAAGACGCAAGCGCTGCGCTTCACGTACTGAAGGCTGCAGGCTATGCGGTTCACACCAATCATGTGCCCGGCGCGCGCCCTTTGTGCTGTGGGCGCACCTTTCTCTCCGCAGGTCTCGTGGACGAAGCCAGGGCCGAAGCGCGCCGCACGCTGCATGCGCTGCTGCCCTTCGCCGCTCGCGGTGTGGCCATCGTCGGCCTCGAGCCCTCGTGCCTGCTAGGCATGCGCGACGAGTTCCTCGATTACGGCTTCGGCGATGAAGCGCGTCTTCTGGCGGCGCGTGCGCTGCTTTTCGAGGAATTCCTGACGCAGGAGAAAGCAGCAGGTCGTCTCGCCCTTGGATTAAATGCT
>VBCY01000448.1 GCA_005882995.1 Betaproteobacteria bacterium | reverse complement strand
GAAATTGCCAAGACCAGCGGTTACAAGCAATCGCGCAAAGATCGAAAGAAGGTTGAAATGCTGTTCGCGCACCTCAAACGCATCCTAAGGATCGATCGGCTGCGACTACGAGGACTGAGCGGTGCGAGCGATGAGTTTCTATTAGCCGCGACTGCGCAAAACTTGCGGCGAATGGCGAAATGGCTTACGCCAATAGCAACAAGAGGCGATTTGACGCCCGCGGTAAGGCAAATCGATAGGCGAAACTCAGGCCGAAACCTCAGACTGCCAAACATAACCCAACATTGGAAAGATGCCGGGGTGCAGAACAGCATTTCAACGTCGCGTTTTTCAACGATATAGGCCAACACCAGGCGGTCAGCCTTGCCGCCCAAATTGCCCGGAGGCAGTCGTTCGCCTTGGTTCTGTTGCGTTGAAAAGCGCAAGCGAAGTGAAATTTCCGACGGCGCTTCACTCTTGCTTCCACTACCCTTGTTCACCGGGGCAATGCCGAAGCACTTTTATCAACGTCAATGCGAAATCCTTGCGGCAGCTTTAGAATGCGGCATGGACTCGCCACCCCCCGCCCCCTGGACCTACGCCGCGCGCGCTGCGTATTTTGGCGACCGCGTGTGCCCCTTCTGCGAGCACCACAATCCCGCTGGTGCTTACTTCTGCAACGACTGTGGCTCGCCGCTGCAACTGAAGCCGTGCAACCAATGTCATGCGGTCAATCATCAGGCCGCAACAAACTGCTACAAGTGCGGCGCGTTATTCACCACACCTGGGGCAACGCCAGTGTTGCCAGCCGCTGACCCTACGCCTACGTGGGGCAACACCAGGCGACGTAGGCGTCGCGGCAACCGTGACCCTACGCCTGCGTGGGCAACACCAGGCGACGCGGGTGTCGCGGCAACCGTGACGCAGTCGGTGTTAGCCGGCTCGGCGTTGCGAGTGGGCTGGCGCTTGCTCAGGCCCGACCGGTTACTTTTGGCTTACATCGCGACAATCCTGATCGCTGGTGCCTATGCCGCGTACCGCATCAATGCGGCGAAGCCCGACGCGATGGGAGTCGCCTCGCAACCGATCGGTGCCGGTCAGCACAACGCACCCACAGCGGCGTCTGCTGTGCCTATGGCGGTGGAGTCGAAACCCGCGGAACCCGAGCCAACGGCCGCTCTCCAGGCGCCCATTCCCACTACCAACCCCGAGGCACCGAAGCAGGCAAGCGCGCGTCAACGCCCGGTGCCTCAATTGCAGGCACGGATAGGCGCGACCCCACCGGTAGCAAAGAGCCCTGCAGCCGCACGCGTCGGTGCGCCGGTTGCGGAAATGGGCAAAGCACGGCAGCCGCATCCGTGGCAGACGATGCATGTAAGCCTGGCGCGCTGCAGCGGTGACCTGATCGCTCGCATCGTGTGCGACCAGCGCGTGCGCCGACGCTTCTGCGAAGGTCATTGGGGCGAGGCGCCGGAATGCGCGAGCCGCGTCGCCAATGATCGCGGACAGTGACCTCCATGGCGCATCGGCTCGTCCAAATGTAGAGGGTAGTCTGCATGCACCCGTATGCCCATAAAACCAGTTTTTTGTCGAAAAGCTCCAGAAAGGAAACCACCTGTATTGATGGCGTCCGAAGCGGTGTTTTTGCGCCTTTTGTTAGGGGCCTTGTAGGAACGCCTCCAATGCGATCCCGTCGTCGCCGACTAGGAGCTTACGTATTGGCTTGAACGCCGCGACGCATGTGGACAGGCCCGACAGGGGTGCGGTTGGTCGATACCACGTCGTTCCGCGATCTTCTTGCTTTCTGTGCGTCTGCTTCGGAGAGACGCGACTGTCTGCAGCGGGTCATTCGCGCACTGTCGCATTTTTGAAAGCGGCCGGTCGGCCGCACTGTTGCTCACGTCGCTTGTAGAAATCCTGCAATGACCGGTTGCATCGAATTCTGCTCTTCTTGACGAAGTCAGTGAACGGCGGCTTACAAAGTACACCGGCCAACGACGGTAGCTACCTGACCACCCGGCGGTATCCGCGGCGTCGCCGGAATCGGCTATTCGAGCGGCGCAGTCGCCTAACTAAGCCGGTTGTGGCTCTCTCTGGCGCTGACGCGCGACGTAGCGCTTGACAATGATGTTCTTGGCCGTCTTTTTGGCCTGGGCCAGATCGTAGGCGGTCTGCAATGGGAGCCAGGCGTCCGCGGCGCCGCCGAACGCCTTGTCGAGACGGATCGCCATCTCGGGCGAGATTCCGCTCTTTCCATTAACCAGGCTGTTCAGGGCTTGGCGCGATACGCCGAGCACCTTCGCACCATCGGTTATCGTAAGACCGAGCGGCTCCAGGCAGTCATGGCGCACCATGAACGCGGTAAAGCAGTCTTCTGAGTTGCGCAGGCGACTGAAGCTCACCGCACCGGCAACGTGAACGTGAAGGTCGACGTCTTCGACTTGGCCGTTCCTCGCCTTTGGTCAGATGAACAATCGTAATGCAAATCACAGCTAGTGCGCCGGGGCAGGTTTTACTTCCACGTCGCGCGGCAGCACGATGTTCAAGAACATCGCCAGCAAGATCCCCATCACGATGCCGTCGGTGACCAGGATCCGCAACGCCGGGGCGATCGCGTCGAACGCGGCAGGTGGCGCGGCCTGGATGCCCAAGCCGACCGCGAGCGAGCTCGCGACGATCAGCGCGTCGCGCCGCGACTTCAGATTCTTGCCGATGATATCGAGCCCGACCGAAGCGACCATCCCGAACATGAATAGCAGCACTCCACCGAGCACCGCGGAAGGCATCAACGCGATGATCGCGCCAACCTTCGGGATCATCGCCATCACAATCAGGAATGCACCGCCCGCGGCCACCACAAAGCGGCTGCCCACTCCGGTCAGTGAAATCACGCCGATGTTCTGGGAGTACGAAGTGAGCGCCATTCCGCCGAACAGCGCGGAAATGACCGAGCCCAGGCCGTCATTCGATACGGCTCCGCGCACACGCCAATCCTCGCCCGGAACGCCGGTAATGCGACAGACCGCAAGCGTATGGCCCGTCGTTTCCACCGCGGTGGCAAAAAAGCAGACGATGACCGTAACGACCCCTATGAGCCCAGGCCATTGCAGTCCTCCATACGGCAGCGGATTCGGCACCGCCACCCAACTCGCGTCGGCGACGGTCTGGAAATTCAGCAAACCGAGTGCGGCGGATGTGAGGTAGCCGATCACCATAGTCACGAACAGGGAGAGGGTTCGGATGAACCCTTTGGCATATACACTCAGGATAATGATCAGCACGATCATGAGGGTGGCGAGACCGAGCGTCAGCGGAGTCCCGAAGCCCGGGGTGTTGAGGCCGGTCGCGACGTTAATGCCGATTTTCATCAGCCCGGTACCGATCAACAGGATCGTGGTGCCAGTGACGATTGCCGGAAAGAATCGCTGCATCTTACCGATCAGCGGACTCCAGGCGAATTGCACCAGCCCACCGATCATGAGTGCCGTCATGGCCGCAGCGAGACTCACATCCTTGCTGATGGCGACGATCGGACCGATGAAGATGTAGAACACGCCCATCACGATCGGAAGTCGAGGCCCGATGAAGCCGAGCCCCAGGGCCGAGATCATGGTGGCGATACCGCATCCAATCATGGTTCCGGTCACCATCTCGATGCGCACGGCTGGCGAGAGGTTGAGGAGCCGCGCGACGATCAGCGGTCCGCCGACCATCGCGGTAAACATCACCAGCACGTGCTGGATGCCGAACAGTGCGGTCTTGGTCGGCCCGGGATAGTCATTGAGCTGATACGCGAGCTGAGTGAACCCACGTTCCGGAGCCGCGATCGGTGCAGGTGGTACGCGTGCCGCTGCGATATCGCTCATTTCGGCCTCCCTCTTCCGTTTATATGAGATAGATGTTGCCGTACCGGTAAAGCTTACAATACATCATTGGCGTCGCAACGCGCGAGCGCGCTTCGAACGCATGGGGCGCCGCAAATGAAGGGTCGCAAATGAGCCAGGCAACGCGCGTCGTTCACAATCTGTATCGCGATTCCGTGTCGCTCATGGAGCTTTCGGCGGCCCTCGGCAAGATGTCCGGCATGGAGCAAGCTTCGGTTGTCATGGCTACGCCAGCGAATGTGAGTTTACTGCGCGAGGCTCGCTTTATCGACGGCAAAATCGCAGCCGGCCCCAACGATCTCCTGATCGTGTTGCGCGGGCGCAGCGATGCAGAGCTCGGCGCAGCGATGGAATTCGCCGAGAAAGCGCTCAACGATGTGCCACGCAGCCACGCTGCCGGGGCGAATCAGGTTGCCATGCCGCCGAAGAGCGTCGAAATGGCGCTTTCCGCCGCGCCGGCTGCCAACTTCGCCTTGATCTCCACGCCGGGGGAATATGCCGCGGCCGAAGCGATGAAAGCGCTGCGGCTGGGGCTCAACGTGATGTTGTTCAGTGACAATGTTTCGCTCCAAGACGAGATCGCTTTGAAACGTCTCGCGCGTGAGCGCGAGCTGCTCGTGATGGGCCCGGACTGCGGCACGGCAATCATCAATGGCGTGCCGCTCGCCTTCGCCAATGTGGTGCGCCGCGGGGCGATCGGTTGCATCGGCGCGTCGGGAACGGGATTGCAGCAGGTCACGTGTCTCGTCGATCGGCTCGGTCTCGGCATTTCGCAAGCGATCGGCACCGGCAGTCATGATCTGCACAAGTCGGTGGGCGGCATCACGATGCTGCAGAGCATCGCGGCGTTGGCGCGCGATCCGGAGACGGCCGTGCTCGTACTGATATCCAAGCCGCCCGCTCCCGAGGTGGCGCAAGAGGTGCTTGCCGCTGCCAGCAAAAGCGGCAAGCCGGTGGTCGTGAACTTCATCGGCGCCGACGCGAGCACCGTCCAGGGCAAGAATCTCTTTTCGGTGACCACGCTCGAGGAAGCGGCGAGCGCCGCGGTGGCGCTCGCACGTGGACGCAGGCCCACGACCCCGCGTGTTCCTGCCAACCGTGCAATCCCGGTGCGATTGCTGCCTACCCAGCGATATATCCGCGGTCTCTACAGCGGTGGCACGTTCTGCTACGAGGCTTCGCTGTTGCTCGCCAGAATGCTGGGCGACGCGACGGCGCGCGTGTGGTCGAATACGCCCGTCGTCAAGGACGATGCGCTGTCCGATGTTTGGCACAGCCGCGAACACACTATCATTGACCTCGGCGACGATGTCTTTACCCGCGGCCGGCCGCATCCCATGATCGATCACCGCCTGCGCAACGAGCGCCTGCGCATCGAAGCCGAAGATCCCGAAGTCGCGGTGATCCTGTTCGACATCGTGCTCGGCTATGGCGCGCACCCCAATCCCGCCGCGGAGATCGTCACTGCCATCAGCGCAGCACAGTTGCGGGCCACCAAAAAGAAACGACAAATCGCCTTCGTGGCATTCGTCTGCGGGACGCAGGCTGATCCCCAAAATCTCGAGCAGCAAGAGAGCACGCTGCGCGCGGCCGGGGTGCAGCTTGCGTCGAGCAACGCCGCCGCGGTTCGGCTCGCGGCCTCGGTAATCGCGCGCAAGGGTGCGGCACGCACGACCCGGAAATTAGCGGTGACGCGATGAACGATCTGCTCGGTCAGCCGTTGCATGTAATCAATATCGGCATCGCGTCGTTCAGCGAGCCCATTCGCGCAGCGGGTGCAGGTGTCACCCACCTTGACTGGGCCCCGCCGGCGCAAGGCGATCGCGCTTTGGGTGACAGCCTCGCGCGCCTGATGCGACATTCGGAGGTCGAGCAGGCGAATGAGCAGGCATTCGCGGCCTATGGCGCCGCGTCCCCCGTGCTGGAAGGCGTCGGCATCGCGCGCGATTGCCTCCCCGGCATGCAACACGGATTGATCCTGCACGCGGGGCCGCCAATTACCTGGGAGCGCATGTGTGGTCCGATGCAGGGAGCCATCGTCGGCGCGTTGCTCTACGAAGGCTGGGCCGCCGATGCCGCCGATGCACGCAGCATGGCCGCCGCCGGCGATATCGCCTTCGCGCCGTGTCATCATCACAACGCGGTGGGGCCGATGGCAGGCATTGTCAGCCCCTCCATGCCGGTATGGATCGTGCGCAACGCGCAGGGCGGCAATGTCGCGTTCAGCAACATGAACGAAGGTTTGGGCAAGGTGCTGCGCTTCGGTGCCAACGGTCCGGAGGTCATCGAGCGCCTCCACTGGATGCGACGGGTGCTAACGCCGGTATTGCAAGCCGGATTGAAAGTGCTCGGTCCGCTCGAATTGAAGCCACTCATCGCGCAGGCGCTGCACATGGGTGACGAAGTTCACAACCGCAATGCTGCCGCGTCCGGGCTTCTGCTCAAGAAGCTCGTGCCAGCCCTGCTCGCGTCGGGCGCTCCGACGGCGGACATTGCGGCGGTTGCCGGTTTCATCGCCGGCAACGATCATTTTTTTCTAAATGTGTCGATGGCGGCCTGCAAAGCCATGCTCGATGCCGCGGCGGACATTCGGGGCAGCAGCATGGTCACCGCCATGTGCCGCAATGGCGTCGATTTCGCCATTCGCCTGAGCGGTACCGGACAGCAGTGGTTCACGGCTCCGGCACCGGTCGTCAACGGCCTTTACTTCCCTGGCTACAGCATCGCGGATGCCGCACCTGATCTCGGTGACAGTGCCATTACCGAAACGGCGGGCCTCGGCGGCTTCGCCATGGCCGCGGCGCCGGCCATCGTGAAGTTCGTCGGTGGCACGACTCAGGACGCGGTGGCCAACACCATGGCGATGACCCATGTCACGCTCGGCCGCAATGGCAGCTTCACGCTTCCGGCGCTCGATTTCGGGGGCACGCCGGCCGGCATCGATGCGCGCAAAGTGGTCGACACCGGCATCCTGCCGATAATCAATACGGGCATCGCACATCGCAAAGCCGGCATCGGGCAAATCGGTGCCGGCGTGACGCGCGCGCCGCTCGCGTGCTTCACGCAGGCGATCGCCGCACTGGCGCGTCAGGTTTCGGTCTGATGGTCCGGGAGGGGTGATGACAACCAACCAGCGGATGGCCGTCGTCGCGGTAGGCGGCAATTCACTCATCATCGATAAGGCGCATCAGCTCATTCCCGATCAATACAGCGCCGCCGCGATGACCGCGGGTTACATTGCCGACATGGTGGCCGCAGGATGGAACGTCGTGCTGACCCATGGCAACGGGCCGCAGGTCGGATTCATCATGCGACGATCGGAGCTTTCGATCCACGAGGTGCCGCCTGTACCGATGGACTACGCGGGGGCCGACATCCAGGGGGCGATCGGCTACATGTTCGATCGCGCCTTTCGCAATGAATTCCGCCGGCGCGGAATCGATCGCAATCCCATTGCGGTGGTGACGCAAACGATCGTCGACAGCAACGATCCGGCATTCACCAATCCCACCAAGCCGATCGGCTCGTACATGGAGGAGACGACGGCAAAGCGCATCGCGCGAGAGCAGGGCTGGACCGTGCGCGAGGATGCCGGGCGCGGCTGGCGCCGGGTGGTGCCGTCGCCGCAGCCCAAGGCGATTGTCGAGCTCGACGAGATCCGTTTTCTGGTGCGCGCGGGATATCTCGTCATTGCCTGCGGTGGCGGGGGCATTCCTGTGGTGCAAGATGCCGCGGGCGATCTCATCGGGGTAGAGGCTGTGATCGACAAGGACGTGGCATCGAGTTTGCTGGCACGCGACCTAGGTGCCGACCTGTTGCTGGTGCTCACTGGCGTGGAGAAGGTCGCGGTGGATTTCAACACGCCCAACCAGCGCTGGCTCGATCATCTCAGCGTAGAGGAAGCGCGCCGCTATTACGCCGAGGACCAATTCGACAAGGGCAGCATGGGCCCGAAGATCAAGGCCGCGATCCAGTTCGTCGACGGCGGCGGCCCCGAAGCGTTGATCACGGATTGTCCCAATGTCGCTCGTGCTCTCGCTGGTGAGACGGGGACGCGCATCCGTCGCGATTGATCAACCGACCCGCGCGCGATCGTGGTGAGCGGCCTCGCCTGTCGCGGCAATCACGAAGCCGGTGAGCATGTCCCATCCGGAGGAGCTGCCGATCGCCACAAGCTCGCGCGCCGCATCGATGGCACCGTTATGATCGGCTGCCGCCAGTAGTTCCGCCATTCGATGAAGCGGCGCGAAGCTCTGACCCGTGGCAAGGTCGCAAAATAATGCGGCGCCGATGACATGGCTGCGGGTTGCAGCAACCTCACCAAGCCGCGCCGCGAGCTCCTGCCAGCGCTGGCGCTCCACAGTCGTTTCGGCCATTGCCCGGCGCATGAACAGCGCGGCGCCTACGAGATCGTCACCCGACGGCGTCAAGCCCGAGCCAAGACCCAGTAACGGCACCGCGGCCGCATAGAGTGCTTCAGTATCGCAGGCCTTCAAACATTCGCTTAACGCGTGCACGCGCATGGCTACGCCAGAAAACGGGAAGGGAGGAGTTTCGCCGACCAGCATCATGCCGAAGCCTCTGGGAGTAGCCATGTGGCACAGCTCGCGTGCGAGTCGTGCGCAAGCCTCGCGCAGCGTGGCACGGGACGTGACATCCAATGGCAATACGGATGGTTGCCACGGTACCAACGTGCCGACTTGCAACCGTGCACGGAGCCTAAATGGTGTGGTGGCGTCGAGCACCACCGCACGCGGATGCATGAGCGCAGGGGCAGCGCCGATCCAGACGATCTCGCCTGCGGCCGACACATACGGAGCGCCGCTGAATCCCGGGATGGGTTTGGTCATGCCATCGCTACGAACAAGGGCGGCATGCGCCTTGCAGCCGATGGCTCGGATCACGGGCGGCATGGCCGCAGTGTAAAGTCCGCAGGTGTCATGGGCGACAATCAAACAATTGACGCAGACGTCGTTTCGCGGGCATCCTGCGCGCAGAGGAATTCAGATCGCATGGTCTCGTCACGCGCCATCGGCTATCTTCTCGCGTTATCGCTCTCTTGCACCACTATGCTGGCGGGCTGCGACATAGTATTGCTGCGCCCTTCGGGCTATGTCGCGGCCCAGCAGGGGCAGCTGGTCGTCATTTCCACGCTGCTGATGCTGCTCATCATCGTGCCCGTCATTGCGTTGACCCTCGTATTCGCCTGGCGCTATCGGGAATCCAATACCACGGCGCCATATACGCCCGAGTGGGACCATTCCATCCAGCTCGAGCTGCTCATTTGGGCGGCCCCGCTGCTCATCATCATCGCCTTGGGGGCACTCACCTGGATCGGCACCCATACGCTCGACCCGTATCGGTCACTGACGCGGATCGATGCCGAGCGACCGGTTCCGCGCAACGTAGAACCCTTGAACATCGAAGTCGTCGCCCTCGACTGGAAATGGCTGTTCATCTATCCCGATCAGAATATCGCCGTCGTGAACGAGCTCGCGGCGCCGGTGGACACCCCCATCCACTTCAAGATCACGGCGTCGTCCGTGATGAATTCATTTTTCGTCCCGGCACTCGCCGGACAGATCTATGCGATGCCGAGTATGGCGACCAGCCTGCATGCGGTGATCAACCGGACGGGCGAGTACGCGGGCTTCTCGGCCAATTACAGCGGCGCCGGCTTTTCCGACATGCGTTTCAAGTTTCTCGGCATGTCCGCCGCTGACTTCGACCGGTGGATGCAGAAGGCGAAGGCCGGCGGCGAATTGAGCCGCGGCAGCTATATCCAACTCGAGCAGCCTAGCGAGCGCGAGCCGGTGCGCCGCTATGGCGCCGTCGCGCCTGATCTGTTCGACGCGATCGTC
>VBCY01000445.1 GCA_005882995.1 Betaproteobacteria bacterium | reverse complement strand
CATCAGGCGAGGGGCCTGGGATTTTTTTGCTTGCTCCCGACTCCGGCGCTCAGCCTGGAATGCGCGTCAAGTGACGCGGATGTCCGAGAGCAAGAGGCGAAGCCTCGCGGCGATCGGAGACCCGCCGCGCGAGCCCGCGGCGTCGCCGGTCGCCCCAACGCGAAGCGTGGGGATCGCGCGAAGGCGAGTCGCGAGCGCTGTCGACACGTTGCAGTCACGCATACGCAGTGATCGAGCAGGAGCCAGCCGCGTCATCCCGGCGCAGGCCGGGATCCAAGTTGGCGATCTCAGCGCGTCAGCGTTGCTTAATTGGGCCCCGGCCTGCGCCGGGTCGGCCACCATCGTCAATCGATTGGTCTCCGCACTTCCTTTTGTCGCCACGTGATTAGCGCGCTTACCCTGGTGGTCGCAGCAATCCTCGCCTGGCTGGTGATCGGAGCCTTGGGGCTCCTCCGCGCGCGAAGCATTCGCTACGTCGGTCGAATCCTCTTTCCCATCGGCGCAATCATCGCACTCGCCCTGGCGGCAGTTGCGCTTCTCTCGCTCGGCGATCCCGCGCAAATCATGGTTCTGCCGCTGGGACTGCCAGGACTGCCTTTTCATCTGCGTCTCGACGCATTGTCGGCGTTTTTTCTGCTTCTCCTTGGCTCTGCCGCTGCCGGTATCTCGCTGTTCTCGGCAGGTTACTTTCGCGCCAGCGAGGGCACCGCGCCCGGTTTGATCTGCCTTCAGTATCACGTTTTTCTGGCCGTGATGGCGCTGGTCATGGTGGCCGACGACGCATACCTGTTCATGGTGGCGTGGGAAACGATGGCGCTCGCGTCATTCTTCCTGGTGACGACAGACCATCGCATCCCCGAGATCCGGCGCGCGGGATTCCTCTACCTGCTGATCGCACACGTAGGAGCGATCGCCATCCTGTTGTGCTTTGGCGTGCTCCAGGGTGGAATCGGCGACTACACTTTCGGCTCGATGCGATCGGTGACGCTCGCCAGCGGCTGGGCATCGACCGCTTTCCTGCTGGCCTTGTTCGGATTCGGCGCCAAGGCTGGACTGCTGCCGCTGCACGTCTGGCTTCCCGAAGCGCATCCGGCGGCGCCTTCGCCGGTCTCGGCGCTGATGAGCGGTGTGATGCTCAAGACCGCCATCTACGGGATGCTTCGAGTCACCTTCGACCTCCTCAACGGCCAGCTCTGGTGGTGGGGTGTGACCGCCATGGTTCTAGGACTGCTCACCGCACTCTATGGCGTGATCTTCGCGGCAGTGCAGACCGACATGAAGCGGCTGCTCGCCTATTCGTCGATCGAGAACATCGGCATCATCGTCGTCGGCATTGGCTTGACGATTCTCTTCAAGTCATACGGCAAGACGTTGCTCGCCGCCATCACGCTCACCGCAACGCTCTATCACGCGCTCAACCATGCGTTCTTCAAGAGCCTCCTCTTCCTGGCCACGGGCTCCGTTCTGCATGCCACCAAGGAGCGAAGCCTGGGACGCCTCGGCGGGCTCATCCATCGCATGCCTTGGGTGGCGTGGCTTGCGCTGATTGGCACGCTCTCCATGGCCGGGCTGCCACCGCTCAACGGCTTCGTCTCCGAATGGCTGTTGTTGCAGGCCTTTCTTTTCACGCCAAGCCTGCCGCAATCCTTCGTCAATATGCTGGTGCCCATCGCCGCTGCGGCTCTGGTGCTGGCGGTGGCGCTCGCGGCGTACGTCATGGTCAAATTCTATGGCGTCGTATTCCTCGGCCGACCGCGCGAGCCCAATCTGGTCTACGCGCGCGACGCTGGCCTCTTCGAACGCATCGGCCTCGCGTGGTTCGCGTTGGGCTGCATCGCTCTCGGCATCTTTCCATCTTATGTGATCACGGTCCTCGACAGCATCAATGCACAGGTCGTTGGTTCCACCGTCGGACGCGTGGGCAGCAGCTGGTGGCTGCTCGCGCCGCTCAACGCCGACCGAGCGAGCTACAGTCCGGTCATCGTCCTCGCAGTCATCGTGGGGGTCGTTCTGCTGACCATCCAGATCGTGCATCGCCAGTATCACGGACGTCTGCGCCAGGGGCCGGCGTGGGATTGCGGCTTCCCGGCGCAGACACCCCGCATGCAGGACACCGCTGAAGGATTTGGACAGCCGATCCGCCAGGTATTCGAACAGTTCTTCCGCGTCGAGCGCACGCTGCCTTCTCCCTTCGACGCCGAACCGCGCTACAAAATCACGATCGATGACCGGCTTTGGTACTGGCTCTACGTGCCTGTTGCCCGAGCGGCCGAAGCGATGGCGCGCATGGTGGGACGCCTGCAGCAGGGTCGCATATCGGTGTATCTGACCTACAGCTTCTTCACCTTGCTCGCGCTTCTGTTCTTCGTGCAATGAGCGCCGCCGGTTTCCTCTCCCAGCTGCTGCAGCTCGCGATCGCCTTGCTGCTCGCGCCCTTGCTTCTGGGCTGGGTGAATCAGTGCCGGGCATGGCTCTCCAATCGCAGTGCGCCTTCGTTGCTGCTGCCGTATCGCATGATCCGCAAGCTTTTCCACAAGGACGCCGTCGTCGCCGAGAATGCGTCGCCGGTATTTCGCATCACGCCGTACATCGTCTTTGGCGCGATGACGCTGGCCGCCGCCATCGTACCGTCGCTTGCCACCGATCTACCCTTTGCTCACGCTGCCGATGCCATCGCTTTGGTCGGACTGTTCGCGCTCGCACGCGTCTTCATCGCCTTGGCGGCGATGGATATCGGCACCGCGTTCGGCAGCCTGGGCGCACGCCGGGAAATGTTCGTTGGCTTTCTCGCGGAGCCGGCATTGCTGATGGTGCTGTTCACTGCGTCGCTTATCTCGGGGGCGACGTCGCTGCCGACCATCGTCGAGACCCTCGCTCACCGGGACATCGCCATCTATCCCAGCCTTGCCTTTGCCGGCGTGGCCTTCACCATGATCTCCCTTGCCGAGAACGCTCGCATCCCCATCGACAACCCGGCGACGCACCTCGAGCTCACCATGATTCACGAGGCGATGATTCTCGAATATTCGGCGCGACACCTGGCACTGATCGAATGGGCCTCGGCGCTTAAGCTGTTCAACTATTCGTGCATCGGCCTCGCCTTGTTCTTGCCGTTCGGCATCGCTCAGCCGGGCGCAGACTGGCTGGCGATTCTCGGCGCGATACCGGCGCTCGTCGTCAAGCTTGCCGCGGGCGGTTTCGCGCTGGCGCTCATCGAAACGCTCTCGGCCAAGCTGCGCATCTTTCGCGCCCCTGAATTCCTCGGCACAGCGTTCTTGCTGGCGGTGCTCGGAATGCTCGTGGCTCAATTGCTGGGGGGCTGACGCCATGACGTCGATTGCGCTGTCTCAGCTCATCAACCCGCTTGCCGCAGTGCTGCTGCTGCTGGCGTTCGCCATGCTGGCGCAGCGCCGAGTGTTGACGCTTGTCCATCTGTTTGCCGCGCAGGGCTTCGCGCTCGCCTGCTCGACTGCCATCGTCGCGTCCGCGACCAACCAGACGCATCTCTACTGGTCTGCAGCGCTGACGCTGATCCTCAAGGTCGGTGTCCTGCCGCGGCTTCTGCACAGGATGATCCAGCGACTCGACGTACGCTGGGACGTCGAAGGCTTGATCAATATTCCCATCACAATGCTGATGGGCATCGTGCTGGTCGTGTTCTCGTTCAACCTCGCATTCCCCATCGCCCAACTCGCCAGCACGGTCACACGGGCCACCCTGGGCATCGCGATGGCGAGCGTCATGCTCTCGTTCCTGATGATGATCACGCGGCGCAAGGCGATTCCGCAGGTGATTGGCTTCCTTTCGATGGAGAACGGCCTGTTTTTTGCGGCGACGAGCGCAACCTACGGCATGCCCATGGTCGTCGAGTTGGGCATCGCGCTCGACGTCCTGGTGGGCATGCTGATTCTCGGGGTGTTGTTCTTCCAGATACGCGAACAGTTCGACAGTCTGGATTTGAAGCACCTTGAGAAGCTGAAGGAGGGCGAGTGAGCGCGGCGACCGAGGCCGTGAGGCCGAAGGAAGGCCCGAAGGGCGCGACGCCGCGCGACCGAGCAGCGACCGACGCGCGGCGCTTCATTGCTCTCGTCGCACGCAAGGAGGGAGAGTGAGGCTTGCTAGGGCGGGCCGCCGGTGATCGAGATCCTCGCCATTCTCGGCACACCGGTCGTCGGGGCGCTCGTGCTGGCGATGGCGGGAGAACGCAGGCAGGCGGCAACCATCAACGTGGCCGTCTCAGCGCTCACCCTTCTTGCCGCCGCTGCGCTCACCGTGCGAGTCATCGGGCAAGGTCCGATGCTGGTCATGGGAAAGCTGTTCTTTGTCGACCCGTTCAACGTCTTCCTGGTCGCTTTGACGGCGTTCGTCGGCTGTACGACCGCGATCTTCTCGCGCCCCTACATGATGATCGAGCGAGCGCACGGCCGACTCACCGCGGGCCGGCTGCGTCTGTATCACAGCATGTTTCAGATTTTCAATTTCACCATGCTGCTGGCGCTGCTCACCAACAACATGGGGATTCTTTGGGTTGCGCTCGAAGCAGCGACCCTTGCGACCGTGCTCCTGGTGTCGCTGTACCGCACCCCCGAAAGCCTCGAGGCAGCGTGGAAGTATTTCATTCTCTGTGGCGTCGGAATCGCCCAGGCACTTTTCGGAACGATCCTGCTCTATTTCGCCGCGGAAAAGCTGCTCGGCGCCGAAGGAGAGGCGCTGCTGTGGACCGAGCTCAACGCCGTCAAAGGTCAGCTCGAGCCGACGGTTCTCTCACTCGCCTTCGTTTTTCTGCTGGTGGGTTACGGGACCAAGGTAGGGCTCGCTCCCCTGCACAACTGGCTTCCCGACGCGCATGCAGAAGGCCCGACGCCGGTCTCGGCTGTACTGTCGGGGCTGCTGCTCAACGTGGCGCTGTACGCCGTGGTGCGTTGCAAGGTGCTCGTCGAAGGCTCCGTTCAGACATCTTTCGCCAAGCAGCTGATGATGGGCTTCGGGTTGTTGTCGGTAGTCCTCGCCGCGCTTCTATTGTCGCGCCAGAAGGACATCAAGCGACTCTTTGCCTACTCGTC
>VBCY01000444.1 GCA_005882995.1 Betaproteobacteria bacterium | reverse complement strand
GTAGTCGTACGCGCCGCCAGGAGCCGACGGCCCCTGCGCAGTGAGAACGCGGTAGTAATAACCATGGTAGGCCTGCGGCTCACCGGCGGCGTCGGGATCGTAGCCCTCGGCAGCGGCACGATGTGCAAGAGGCCCGAACGGGCTCGGCGGTTCGCCGTCCTTGCTGGGCCAGTACAGACCGTCACGGTTCCCCGGCGTGCTGATCATCTTCTGCGCATACTCGAGCAGGCCATTGTTGTCGCGGTCCTTGAGGACGTATTCGCGTTGCGCATCGAGATAGGCGAGACAGACTTGAATCGCCGAGAGCTCGTTCTGCCCGACTCGGCGATTGACGATCTCCTCGGCGCCCGCGTGCGCATCGAAGCTCCAGCCTTGCGCGCCTTTGACCAGCGGGAACGTAAACGGGTAACCATTCTCGCCGACGAGAAGCGTTGCCTTGGCATCTCCGTCGGGCACAATCTTCATGGCTTTTTCGTACGCTGCGACAAACTCACTGCGCGTTGCGGCATCCGCCACCTTGTCGCCGGTGTAGATCAGCTTGCCACTCCCGGGACCGAGGACCGCATAGATCCGCTTCCAATCATTGCTCTTCATTGCATCGTGCAGTGACTGGGCGGCGTCCTGAGGCTGGACAAAGGTCTGCTGGACGATGTTGGCGGTAGGCCGGTTTTTCTGTGCCGGCTCCGCAGCGGGTGCGTCGCTGCACGAAAGCGCAATGACGGCAGCCGCCACAATAAGTCCGTTGACCGATTTATGCATCATGGCGGTGAAGTCCCATCTCGATTTTGGCATCGCATATCGCATTGATCACCTCCGAGCGCCGCCACCTTCGCCACGGCCGCCACCTTCGCCACGTCCCGCGCCACCGCGCTCCGCACCGCCCTGGCCTCCTTGAGGTGCGGCAGCGCCACGAGAAGGCCCGGCAGCAGGCGCCACCGGAGATGCGGGAGCGTTCATGGTCGCGCGACTTTGCGCGCCACGATTGCTGAACTGCTGAGCCTGCGGAAGCGATTGGTTCGGGTTGAAGGTCGGCGCCGAACGCGTCGGTATGCCTGCCGATGGCGAAGGGGAAGGTCGCACCATCGCGTTGGCGGGCGTCGTGGGACTTGGGCGATCCATCGTTGCCGGACGCTCCGTCGGGCGCTGCGCGCTGCCAACCGGAGCTCGCTCGAACGTTGCAGGGCGCTGTGCCGCTCCAGGGACCGGTTGCGCCGTCGGCCGCGAAACGTCGCGGCCGCGATAGGCCTCACGCGTTTGCACGCCCGCGTTGTTGGTCCGCACGTATTGGTTCTGCACGTTGACGTCGCGATAAGCCACGCCGCGGCGATGCTCGGGAAAATGCTGCCACGTGCCTCCCTGATAGCGATCCCGGTACTGCGGTGGATTGAAGAAATAGTTATTGCTGACGTTGACGTTGATGGTGCCGCCGTGCCAGTTGGGCCTGGCCCAGCCCCAATGATTGTATGAGACGGCCCACGCCGTGCCCCATACGATTCCCACGCCGAATGCAGGGCCCAATGGCGGATAGCCGTAGACCGGCGGCGGATACCAGTACCACGGCCGATACGCGGGCGCCCACCACGGCCCATAGATCACGAGCGGGTTGTACACCGGGACGTACACGAATTGCGGCTGTGCCGGTTCGATCACGATGCTTCTATCCTGCTCGATGATGCGCTGCTGCTCGTTGCTTTGCAGATTTCCCGCCGCTTGTGCACGCGCCCGCAACGACTGGACCGTCTGCATGACCTGCTCCTGGTTGGCGAGGAAAGCATCGCCAACTTGCTGCGTCCAGTCGAGCTTGTCGTTCATCATGGCCAGCACTTGAGGGAATGCGGCGAGCGACTGAACGCTGGGATCCCAATTCTTCCCTGCGAGCGCCTGATCCAGCGCATCAGCCTTGAGACCCGGATTCTGCTGCACGAAGCGTGCAGCTTCCACGACCTCCAGCGGGTACGTCGACGCAATCAGCACCTGAGAAAGCAACTGGTCGGGATAGAGAGCGATCGGAGCGAGCAGCGCATCGAGCTGATCCTGCGACAGCGGTGTCGCCGGCTGGGATGGATAAGGCATTGCGTCGGGCGGCGGCGGCCCCTGCGCGTCGGCAACGCCTGCAGCAAGAACGCAAGCCGCTAAGACCAACGCAAAAAACTTTTGGCAGTTCAGAGTCATAAACACTCGCATTAGCGATTCCGCCCAAAGAGCATCTCGGTGGGCCTATGGTCTAATCGACCATCTTTGTTTCGCCGGCGTGCTCATGTGATGACAAGGTCAGGCGTGCGCACTGAGGCTCCGGCATAAGTTCTCTCGATCGCGCCGCCTCCGAGGCACGCTTCGCCGCTGTAGAGCACCAGATATTGACCCGGCGTCGGCGCCCACTGCGGCGCAGTGAATGTCATTCGCCAGCGTCCTGAATCGGCGGGCTCGATACGGCAAGCCGCGTCGGCCATCCGATAACGGATCTTTGCCGTCAGGGGTTGACCTGCCGTCGGAGGCGCGCCGCT
>VBCY01000443.1 GCA_005882995.1 Betaproteobacteria bacterium | reverse complement strand
AAAGCGATCGAGCGGGGCACGGTAGCGAATCACCTGGCGGCCGGCGATGCGCTGGCGCGTGGCGAGGTCGTACCATGCGCCAGGCGGCAATGCGACATCGACTTCTCCACCGGCGGAAACGATAGGCGCGACCAGCAGCGCGTCTCCGCACATGAACTGGGTTTCGTAAGCACGGGTGAGCGCATTGGCTGGAAACGCAAGCGGCATCGCTCGCATCACCGGCAATCCCGACTCAATGGCTTGAGCGATGACCTGTTTGAGATACGGCAACAGCCGGTAGCGGAATTCGATCCACTGTCGCGCGATTACCTCGGCTTCTTCCCCAAATGCCCACGGCTCACGGGCTCCGATGCCGTGGACGCGCATGTGGGAGCTGAAAACGCTCATCTGCAGCCAGCGAAGATAGAGCTCCGCTGAGGGCGGCGCGGATCCATAGAATCCGCCAATGTCGCTCGCATGATAGGCCGCTCCGCTCATGCTCCATGAGAGCCCGCCGCGTATGCTCGCGGCGAGTCCCTCCCAATCGGATAACGCTGGCTGCCAGTCCAGCCGGCGCGACCCCAAACCATCGGCGGTCCGTTTCGGTCGCCTGCGAACTTTCGTGTTGCTTCGAAAACGCAACGGTTGTAGAGAAGTGGATAGACGTTGTGCAGTCGCCTGCCTCGATCGCCGTTGAATGCAACTGCATCGTCAGGAACGTGTTCGCCGAAATCGCTCTTGATCACATCGACGCCGGCGGCGAAGAGCGCTTTGTGGGCGTCACGCCACCACGCGTAGGCGGACGGATTGGTGAAGTCCACGATGCCGGACTCGGGAAGAGGCGTCAGCACGTCGCCGAAGGGGGACGTGCCCGGGGCGGTGTCCCAGCGCATGACGTACGGCTCACCCGTGGTCGTCGTCAACAGATGACGCTTTGCCGCGAGCTCCGAAAACAGCGGCGAATGGATCGACACGTAGGGATATTCCCAGACGCAGACGCGCAGGGCGTGTTCCTTCATCTTGTTGAGCGCTGCCGCCGGATCCCGGTAGCGCTGCGGGTCCCAGCGAAAATCGAAGCGCGTATGCGTGTCCCAGGCGGCGCGGCCGTCGAGTGTGAGCACGTCGCAGGGGATGCGCCGGGCTCGCAGCTTGGCTGCGACAGCGATCGCTTCTTCCGGAGTGCGGTAATACGCTTTCGAAACCCACAGACCGAGTCCCCACAGCGGCACATCGGATGCGCGTCCTGTGAGCAGCGTATAGCGCTCGAGAATCTGCGCAGGATCGCGACCGGCGATGAGAAACCAGTCGAGCGCCTCGTCCTCGACGATCACCGCGTAGCTGCGATGCGACCATCCGGGATACCCGACGCCATGGGCGACGCGCCCAGGCGTGTTGACAAAAATGCCCCACGCTCCGCGCCCGCTTCCGGGGCTCCAGCAAAACGGCGCGTTCTTGTACGCAAGCCCGGTATTGACACCCAGCGCGTCTTCGACCTGCGATATGACAATCTGCCCGCGCTTATTCAAGGGTCCGAATTGTTCGCCGAGGCCGTACAAAGCTTCGCCGGACGCGAGTGCCACTGCAGCTACCCATTGCTGTCCCTGCCGCGCGCGACCGATGACAGGCAGGCGAGTGAATCCGCGAAAGTGCTCGTCGGTGATCGACGTCAGGATGGGCCGGCCGTCAATTAGCAGTCGAATCGACAGCGGGCCGCCGCGGAGCTCCAGAGTGGCGCCGCCGTTGGTGAACGACCACACCCCTTGCGCGGGCTGGGCAACATCGCAGCGTTGCGCGCGGCCAAGTACGAGCCCATAGTCGGGACGGGTATTGGGACCGATGCGAAGGCGGAAAACCCCGGGGCCAAAACTCGCGACCTCGAGAATGTCTCCGGTGCTCGTCGCGAATGATGCGCCCGAGGCGCTGGCCCCGAGGCCGCCGGAAGCATCGACACGGAGATAGGCGGTCGGATCAAAGTCCATTTTTGTGCTGGCCGCGGATATCCCGGCGCTTATCCGGCAAACCGCGGCTCGGGCAATCCCGGCGTCTCGACGCGCATCGCAAAGATACCACCCGATTGCGGCAGCCGTGCGAGTTCCTCTGGGTCGCGCATCTGCCGGGCGCTAGTCACAAACAGCGTGCGCAAATCCGGCCCGCCAAACGCGCACATGGTCGGGCACTGCGCCGGAAGCTCGTATTCGCCGACGAGCGTGCCCCCCGGCGAGATGCGCACCACTTTGCCGCCGCGGTACAGGGCGCTCCAGTAGCAGCCCTCGCGATCCACCGCGGCGCCATCGGGTCGATCGTTCTCTGCCTCGAAGCGGATGAAAATCCTGCGATTGCTCAGCGTTCCGGCGGTCTCGTCGAAGTCGTACGCGTGCACCGTGCGCGAAGGCGTGTCGGCGTGATAGAGAATCCGACCATCGGGACTGAAGGCGAGCCCATTGGAGATCATGATGTCGTCGATCATTGCGCTCAACTTCAGATTCGGGTCCAGCCGATAGAGTCTCGCGGTGTTGGCGTCGCGTTTCTCGTTCATGCTGCCGGCCCAGAATCGCCCTTGCGCATCGGCGCGCCCATCGTTGAAGCGGTGATGCGTCGAATCGTAGGGCGCATCGATGAGTTTGCGCTCGAGCCTGCCGTCGCGATCGATGAGCCAGAAGCCGCTGCGCAACGCGGCGACGAAGCCGCCGGCTTTGCGCAAGGTAAAGGAGCCGATCGATTCCGGCATCTTCCATGCGGTGTTGATGGCGGTGGCAGGATCGAAGCGGTTGAGACTCGGCGCACTGATGTCGACCCAGTACAGCGACTGATCGTTGGAGCACCACACCGGGCACTCGCCCAGGCTCGCTCTCACATCGAGCACGCAGGTGAAGTTCGATGTCACGGACGCTCGTCGTATGGTGTGCAGGGTTTCAGTACGCGCTTGGTGTCTTCGTGGAGGCCGGGACGAGGCCACGCATCTTGGCGAGGTATTCCTGACCGCGGCTCACGACGTAACCCAGGTCGGATCCTACAGCGACCCAGGTGAATCCGTATTCGACGAACCGCCCGGCCATGTCGGGATTCATGCCGATGATGCCGGTGGGTTTGTTCAATCGCTTGCATGCCTGCGCAGCACCCTTGAGTTTTTCCTGCACGGCCGGATTGCCGATATCGCCAATAAAACCCATCGATGCCGAGAGATCTCCCGGTCCCAGAAAAATGGAATCGACGCCAGGAACGGCGGCGATTTCCTCGAGCTTCGCGAGCGCTGCCAGCGTCTCGATCTGCACAATGACGCAGATCTCTTCGTTGGCCCGCTTGAGATAATCGGGGACAGTGCCGTATCGGCTTCCGCGGTGCGTGCCTGCGACGCCGCGCAGGCCATCCGGCGGATAGCGAGTCGACGCCACTGCGCGCTTCGCTTCCTCCGCGCTTTGCACGAATGGAAACAGCAGCGATTGCGCGCCGGCATCCATGGCGCGCTTGACCATCACCATGTCGTTCCACGGTGGGCGCACGATGGGCTGCGCCGGCGTGCCGGCGATGGCTTGAAGAATTCCGATCATCTGCGGCGTGTCGATGGGAGTGTGTTCCATGTCGACGACAAGGAAGTCGAAGCCGACGCATCCCAGTGCTTCAGCCGTCGACGGCGCCGCGCTCATCAGCCATGCGCCAAAAGGAGTCTTGCCGGAGGTGATGGAGCGCTTGAAGTGGTTCAAAGGCAGGTCCATGAGGCGGCTTCCTTGGGGCAATCCAGAAGCGATTGTAGCGGCGGTTTCTGGGCGGGTCATCTGTGTGATATACACGAGATGAGATAAATCGCAGATTCGCAAGGGCGTTCGTCCCACCGCCGTAATCGACCGTACTGTTACGATGCGCCATGGCGACAACGGACGCCGCGACCCGCTACCCTAGCCTCGCCGACAGAACGGTGTTCGTGTCGGGCGGGGCGTCCGGCATCGGCGCAGCGATTGTCACGAGATTTGTTGAGCAAGGCAGCCGAGTCGCTTTCTGCGACATCGCCGATGAAGCCGCGGCTGCCCTGGTGAAGGAGCTCTCCCCGGCGCGGACGCGCTATCACCACTGCGACGTGCGCGACATAGCCGCGCTGCGCGGTTCTCTCGCCGCCGTGGAGACCGAACTCGGCTCCGTCACGGTGCTCGTCAACAACGCGGCGAGCGACGACCGGCACACGCTCGAAGAGCTTAGCCCTGAGTACTGGGATGAACGGCTGTCGCTGAACTTGCGGCATCACGTTTTTGCGGCGCAGGCCGTGGTGCCGGGAATGATCCGGCTCGGTGGCGGAAGCATCATCAATCTGGGATCTGTTTCCTGGATGCGCGGCCGTACCGGCATGGTTGCGTACACGACCGCAAAGGCCGGCATCCATGGGCTCACGCGCACGCTTGCGCGCGAACTGGGCGCCCACAACATTCGCGTCAACTCGGTGGTGCCCGGCGCGATCGTGACCGAGCGGCAGGAGAAGCTTTGGCGAACGGCGGAGATCGATCGCGAATTCATCGAAGATCAGTGCCTGAAATTCCGCTTGTCCGAAGACGACGTCGCACGCGGGGTACTGTTTCTCGCTTCCGATGAGGCGCGAGGCATCACCGGGCAGAACCTCATCATCGACGCGGGGCTCGCGCAGACCAGCGCGAGCTGACTGGAACCCTTTCGTCGCAGCATGGCTCAAGTGCGTCTCAAGAATGTCGTCAAGGCGTACGGCAGCAACGAGGTCATTCATGGCATCGATCTCAGCGTAGAGTCCGGCGAATTCGTCGTCTTTGTCGGGCCCTCAGGCTGCGGCAAAAGCACGCTCTTGCGCATGATCGCCGGGCTGGAAGACATCACATCGGGGGAGATTGCGATCGGCGGTCGCGTAGTGAACCAGCTTCCGCCGCGGGCTCGCGACATCGCCATGGTTTTCCAGGACTACGCGCTCTACCCCCACAAGTCGGTGTTCGAGAACATGGCGTTCGGGCTCCGCTTGCGAAAACTCCCGCGCGACGAAATTCAGAGACGGGTGAGCGATGCGGCCGGGATCCTCCAGATCGAGCACTTGTTTGAGCGCAAGCCGCGGGAGCTTTCCGGCGGGCAGCGTCAGCGCGTGGCAATGGGTCGCGCTATCGTGCGCCAGCCCAAGGCGTTTCTGTTCGACGAGCCGCTGTCCAATCTCGACGCGCTGTTGCGCGCGGAGATGCGCGTCGAGATCAAAAAGCTGCACCAGAAGCTTCGCAACACGATCATCTACGTCACCCACGACCAGGTCGAGGCGATGACGCTTGCCGATCGCATTGTCGTCCTGCAGGCGGGGAAGCTGGTGCAGTGTGACGCACCGGACGCTATCTACAATCGGCCGGCGGCACATTTCGTCGCCGGCTTCATGGGTTCACCGCCGATGAACTTTTTGCCGTGCCAGGTTGGCGACGGTGGAAGGATATTGCATCTGCCCGGTGGCATTGATCTCAACGTTCCGGCGAACCGGGTCGCCGAATGCGCCAGGCACAGCGGACGCTCATTGACCTTCGGGCTGCGACCGGAGCACATCAGCGCAAACGCACAGAGCGGCGCGAGTTCAGCACCTGTATCCGCGAGACTGATGCTGATCGAGCCCCTCGGCTCGGATACCCTGGGCGTGATCCGGCTGGGCAACGGCGAGGAAGCCGGCGAAATCACCGGCCGCTTTCCTCCCGAAGCGGGGTTGAGCGTCGGGCAATCGCTGTCCGTATCCTTGGCGCTCAACCGATTTCATTTGTTCGATCCGGATTCCGGCAAGGCGATTCGAGGCGCGGATTGGTAATCGTTGGCAGCGGTCAACACTCTGAAGGAGGACTTTGATGAAGCTCTACAAACTCACACTGGCAGCGCTATTGCTCCTTGCCTTCCCGTTGAGCGCGTCGGCGCAGACGACGCTGCGAATTTTCACGGGCGGACAGCAGCGCCCCGACGTGATGCGCAAGATCGCCGATGAGTACCAGAAGAAAAATCCCAACGTGAAGGTCGAAGTCGAAGTGGGTGGCGCCACTTCGGAGGCGCAGCAGCAATACCTCTCGACGGTGCTCTCTTCGAAGGATTCGGTGCTCGATGTCATCCTTATCGACGTCATCCGACCCGCGCAGTGGGCGGCACAAGGTTGGGCCGAGCCGCTCGATTCGTACCTGGGCGCCGACAAGGCGAAGATCATGGCGCAGTATCTGAAAGCGTACGCCGACGCCGACCAGGTCAACGGCAAGCTCATTGCGCTGCCGTACTTTGCCGATTCGCAGTTCCTCTACTACCGCAAGGATCTGCTCGAGAAATACAAGCGTCCGGTACCGAAGACCTGGGACGAGATGATGGACACCGCCAAGGCGATCATGGACGGCGAGAAGAACTCGAATCTGCAGGGGTTCTCGACCGCCGGCGCGCCGATCGAAGGCACTGTTTGCACTTACCTCGTTCCCCTGTGGGGCGCGGGTGGAGAACTGACCCGGGAAGGCAAGCTCAATCTCGATGCCCCGCAGGCACGTGAGCCCTTTCAACTCTATGGTCGGATGAAACAGTCGGGCGTGCTGCCCAAGAACATCGCGGAGATTCCCACTGATCGAATCCGCATCGACATGCAGGCGGGAAACCTCGTGTTCGGAATGACTTGGAGCTACGTCTGGAATCGGCTCGAAAATGATGCCGACAGCAAAGTCAAAGGAAAGATCGGCGTCACGACGCTTCCGCACGATCCGGGCGGCAAGAGTGCGACCTGCATTGGAGGCTGGCAGCTCGCGGTGTCGGCGTTTTCCAAGAACAAGGCCGAAACGGTGAAGTTCGCGCGCTGGCTCTCCTCACCGGAAGTGTCGAAAATGCAGGCGATCCTCGCTTCGCACATGCCGGTCTTTCCGAGCGTTTACAAGGACCCGGAAGTTCTCAAGGCGAATCCGTGGTTCTCCGAAGCGCTGCTTGTGGTAGAGGGGGCGAAATCGCGGCCGGTGACGGCGCAGTATCCGCAGGTGTCGGATGTGATTCGCAGCAACATGAACGCGTATCTCGCCGGCACCAAGACGACCGACGTCGCGTTGGGCGACATGAAAAGCCGGTTAACGCCGTTGTTTCGCTAAGGTCATCCGCTAATGTCCGGCGCAGGCCGGGATCCAAGTGCGTTTGCAGCAATGAACCCTCAGATTGGGCCCCGGCCTTCGCCGGGGCGACGCGAGTCCGCTAATGTCATCCCGGCGCAGGCCGGGATCCAAGTGCTTTCGCAACAATGAACCGACAGATTGGGCCCCGGCCTTCGCCGGGACGACCCAAATGACGGAGACCTCAATCGTCAAGCACAAGGATCTCTCCGAGCGCACGCTCGGCATCCTGTTGCTGCTTCCTGCGGCGTTGCTGCTGCTCGTGATCGTCGTGTATCCCATCGCGACGCTCTTCTGGAACAGCCTGCACAGCGCCGATCCGAACAACCCGCAGGCGGAGGAGCTGTTCGTCGGACTCGATAACTACACGCGCGCCTTCGTCGACGATCGCTTCTGGAATTCGACGCTGAAGACCGTGCTGTATGTTGTCGTTACCGTGCCGGGCGCGCTGCTCGTCGGGCTCGGGCTCGCTTTGCTCGCCAATCAACCCTTCAGGGTGAAGTGGCCGGTGCGGCTGGGCTTGCTCCTGCCTTGGGCGTTGCCGCTGGTATTTGCCGGCCTCATCTTCCGCTGGTTCTTCGAATACAAGACCGGCGTGGTAAACGATTGGCTCGCCGCCTTGGGAATGGAGCCACCGCAATGGCTCTCCGACCCGACGCTCGCCTTCTGGGCAATCTGCATCGCAATCACCTGGAAAGCCTCATCGTTCATGGCGCTGATGCTGCTTGCGGGTTTGCAGACCATTCCGCGCTCTCTCTACGAGGCGGCCGAGGTCGACGGTGCGACCTCCTGGCAACAGTTCGTCGAGATCACGCTGCCGATGCTGCGCCCGGCGATTTTCGTCGCGCTCATTTTTCGCACCATCACCGCGGTGCAGACCTTCGACATTCCCTACGCCATGACCGGCGGCGGGCCGGGCGACGCGACCGAGACGCTGGCCATGTACATCAACAAGATGACCCTCGACTTCCTCGACTTCGGTTACGGCTCCGCTCTTGCGGCGCTCATGTTCTTGATCAGCATGGTGGCGACCTCGGGCTACCTGCGCTATACCCGCCGCAGCGCGGCGCGAAGCGGCGAATAGTGAATTGGACGCGGAGCAAGATCATCTGGATCGCGGCGGCGATCATCGTCGTCAACGGTTTTTTCCCGGCGGTGTGGATTCTGCTCACCTCGTTCAAGACCGAGACGGAGCTGCTTCAGGTGCCAATCACCTATCTGCCGCAGGCGGCCACGCTCGACAACTACATCGCAGCATTCACCGCGCAGCCTATCCTGCGCTTCATGTGGAACAGTGTCGTCGTCGCAGGACTCTCGACGGCGCTGTGTGTGCTGGTTTCCGCGCTGGCAGCGTACGCGCTCACGCGCCTCAAGCTGCCGCATCGCAATCTGATCATGTCGCTTTTGCTGGCAGTGGCGATGTTCCCGCTCATTTCGCTCATGGTGCCTCTGTTCAAGCTGATGCGCGAGCTCGGGCTGCTCAATACCTATCTTGCGCTGATCCTGCCCTACACGGTCTTGTCGATGCCCATCTGCACATTGGTGATGGCGAGCTTTTTTCAGGACATCCCATCGGATCTCGAGGCGGCGGCGATGATCGATGGCTGTTCGCGCGTCGGAGCGCTGTTCAAGATCGTCGTGCCGCTCTCTGCGCCAGGCGTGTTCACAGCGGCCATCCTTGCTTTCGTCAACGCATGGGACGAATTCCTGCTGGCGCTCACCATGATGAATCGGGTGAACATGCGCACGCTCTCGGTGGGGATCACGCTCTACCAGGGTGAGTTCGCGTTTCCCTGGCCGCTCATCTCGGCGGCGCTGATCGTCGCCATCGTTCCAATCTGCATCTTGATCGCGGTCTTTCAGGAACGGGTCGTTGGAGGGCTCACGGCCGGAGGAGTGAAAGGGTGAGTGGCGGATCGCCAGGTGCGCGCGGCAAGCGTCCGGTATAATTGATCGACAACCAAGCGGGCCTGCGATCTCATCGCCGCAGGCCCTTTGTTTGTTCATGCGCCAGCATTTCTCCCGTCCTGCATTTCTCGAAGGCTTGCGCGACATGCTGCCTGCGGTTGTCGGCATGTTTCCGTTCGGCATCGTCTGCGGCGTGGCGGCGATCAGCGCCGGCGCCTCGCCTCTTGCGGCGCTCGCCATGTCGCTCATCATGTTCAGCGGTGCGGCGCAGATCATCGCTGCGCAGCTGCTTGCCGCCGGCGCTCCGTTTGCCGTCATCGCGCTCTCGTGTTTCGTCGTCAGCCTTCGCTTCCTCATGTACAGCGCGGCGCTGGCTCCCTATCTGCGTCCGCTCGATCACCGCTGGCGCAACCTCCTTGCATTCCTGCTCACTGATCAGGCGTTCGCTGCGTCCATCCACCGTTTTCGGGCGTCGGGCGATCTGCGTGCGAGCGCTTCGTATTTCCTCGGGGGCGGCGCAGTGCTGTGGATCATGTGGCAACTCGCGACGCTGGCCGGGATCCTGCTGGGGTCAGTGATCCCGCCCGCGTGGCAGCTCGAGTTCGTCGTGCCGCTGTGCTTTCTATCGCTACTCGCGCCGCTGCTGCGCGATCAGCCCACGCTCATCGTGATGATCGCCGCAGCGGTCGGCGTGGTCGCGCTCGACGCCATGCCGATGAGGCTCTCCATGATCTGCGCGGGTTTGCTGGGCATCCTTGCGGGCATCGTGGCGGACCGCGTCGGAGTCCGCCGTGACTAAATCGCAGATCGTGTGGCTGGTGATTGTCGTGGTGGGCGTGATCAACTACGCGGCACGCCTCTCGTTCATCGCCTTTTTTGCGCGTCGCGAAATGCCGCCCTTGCTCGCCGAGGCGCTGAAACATGTACCGGCGGCTATGCTGACATCGATCGTTGTCCCGGCCGTGGTCTTTGCTGCGCCAGGCCATATCGATTTTGGACTTGCCAACCCCAAGTTTATCGCCGCCGTCGTGGCAGGCGTGGTTGCCTGGCACTGGCGCAATACACTGCTTACCATCGGCGTCGGCATGGCTGTCCTCTGGCTGGTGCAGTATCTTGTGGGCTAAGATTCATGCATGCATTTGCGCTGATCCCAAGGAGCACCGATGCGTTTTGAAGGCACGGAAACTTACATCGCGACCCCCGATCTGATGCTCGCGGTCAATGCGGCGGTGGCGCTGGAGCGTCCACTCCTGGTGAAGGGCGAACCTGGCACCGGCAAGACCCTGCTCGCGATGGAGGTCGCGCGAGCGTTGCATCGGCCGCTGGTCGAGTGGCATATCAAGTCGACGACCAAGGCGCTCCAGGGGCTGTACGAATACGACGCCGTCTCGCGTCTGAGGGATTCGCAGCTCGGAGATGAGCACGTCGGCGACATCGCCCATTACATCAAGCGTGGCGTGCTGTGGGAGGCTTTCGAATCCGAGACACCGGCGGTCGTGCTCATCGACGAAATCGACAAGGCGGACATCGAATTTCCCAACG
>VBCY01000076.1 GCA_005882995.1 Betaproteobacteria bacterium | reverse complement strand
ATGTGATGGTGCCCGTTCACCAATTCGCGCACGGCTTCAACAAGGGCGACATAAAGTCCGCCCTCGCGGCATGCGCGGAGCAAACATCCATCATCGACGAATTTCCGCCCCACGAATGGCACGGCGCGGGGGCTTGCTCGACTTGGGCGAATGACTACGATGCCGACGCCAAGAAGAATGGGATTACCGATGGGATCGTCACCCTCGGCAACCCCCGGCACGTCGATATCACGGGAGACCGTGCCTATGTGGTCGTTCCCGCGAACTTCACGTACAAGCAGAAGGGGAAGCCGGCCAAGGAGACAGGCTCGATGCTTACGATTTCCCTGCAGAAAGCCGCGGCCGGTTGGCGCATGACCGGATGGGCATGGACGAAGAAGTGAGTACGCCGCACTGACGGGCATTCACACGCATCCGTGATCGCGACTAGCGGCAGGCGCTTGCTTTCAGCAAAAACGTTGGCTATGCGCCTGCCGCCTTAAACCATGCAGCCAGCGACGCTTGCGCTTCCGGTTTCAGCTCCAACTTGAGTGCTTCGGCCACATGGCCCAGATGCGGTGTCGTACGCGACGGCCCAATGATGGGTGCAGTGCATGCCGGATGCGCGATCACCCACGCAAGGGCTAGACCCGCACAGCTCACACCACGCGCTGCCGCCGCATCACGCAACCGATCGAGGGCATCGTGCATCTTGTCAGTCATCAGATCACCATGATTTTCCGGCCGCAGCGCCATGCGCGTCCCTTCCGGAAAAGGTTTCCCGCGCTCGTATTTTCCAGCCAATACGCCACCGGCGAGTGGCGAGAATGGCGTATAGCCGAGATTGCGTTCGCGACACACGGCACGGACTTCGCGATCGTCGTTGGGCGCCAGCAGGCTGAAGCTGTTCTGCACCCATTCGAATCCGGGCACACCGAGCCGATCGGCAGCATCCAGCGCGGAAATTAATTCCGCCGCGCTCACGTTGCAGCATCCGACATGTGCCGCGCGCCCGGACTCGACCACCGCGGCGAAGCCCTCCACCGTTTGTTCGATGGGAGTTCTGTTGTCAGGGGCGTGAGAAAGGTAAAAGGTGACACGTTGCAGTCCTAAGCGTTCGAGGCTGGTCAGAAGTTTCTTTTCGATATAGGCACGATCAAACGGCGTCCCGTCGACACCGTCGAGCACCGGCGGCGCAACCTTGGTTGCAATCCGCACAGCTGAGGTCACTTCTTCGGAGCGCTGCCGAAGCCACTCGCCAATCGTTCGTTCGCTCTCGCCGTCGGCATAGCGTTCCGCGGTATCGAGCACATCGATACCGAGACCAAAGGCCGCGTCCAGTGTGGCGAACGCAGCTCTCCTGTCGAGTCCGCGACCGATCAGGTGGCGGGCGCCACCGATGCCGCCGAAGGTGCCGCAGCCCAGGAATGCGCGCGGAACACTCACGCCCGTCGTGCCGAGAGTTCTAGTCATCCTTCAACGCCTCCAAAGGGATAGCTGCATCGATCACGCGGGCCAGAGTATTGGAGGTTGAGTAGTGTAGGTCAGCCGTAGGACATCGATCTCGCCCTACTTGCGGGAAGCGCCTACAGGTAAATCGGCGTGGCACTGATTCCCGTGCCGGCGTCCGCAGTATATCTTGGTGTCGTTATCGGATCGCGCGATAAGGGCTCTGAATCAACAATGCCGTCGATGCGGCAAGAGTGTGATGGATGAGAAACCCAGACCGTTGAAGGTCTACATCGTCGAGGACTCAGCGATCATTCAGCGATTGCTTGGTTCAGCGATCGCGGCTGCGGGCGCGGAGTTGAGTGGCTGCAGCGCCGACGCGCAAACAGCCATTGCCGATGTGTTCGCCCTCGAGCCGGATGTGATCCTGATCGACATCCGCCTGGCCTCCGGTAGCGGATTCGACGTGCTAAAGGCGCTACAGGAACAAAGTCTCGTTCCAGGCGCAACCAAGGTGGTCCTCACCAATCACGCTGATGCGGAATATCAGAATCTCAGCTTTCGGCTGGGCGCCAATAAATTCTTCGACAAATCTTCGGAAACATCGAAGGTCCTGGCGCTGATTAAGAATCTAGCGACGGAAAAGCGCAGTAGCGCGCAGTCCGATGCCCGCGCCCGCCGCGCCTGAAGCCACCGTTGCCGCTATCGCCGCGGGCGCTCGGGAAAACCGCGCTTCCGATCTGTTCTCAGCCGCGTAATTCTCTGTTGAGTCGCCTGGCAATACTGTCGGGCGGAGCAGTCGGCGACTGCCCGATTGCTGTTCATGTCCGCAGTCTGCCTTCGGATAACATGTCGAGATCCATAATCGCAGCGGGGGAGCATTGCGGCATGAAAATCTCAATTCTTGACGACTATCACGATACGTTGCGCACCCTGCCCTGTTTTCGCAAGCTCCAAGGACATGACGTCAAAATCTGGAACGATCATGTGCAAGATGTCGATACGCTTTCGGAGCGGCTGAAGGACACCGAAGCCTTGGTCCTGATCCGGGAGCGAACGCAAATCCGTGCGCCGTTGATCGATCGACTGGACAAGCTTAAGCTCATCAGCCAGCGCAGTGTGTTCCCACACATCGACATCGACGCCTGCACGCGGCGAGGCGTGATCGTCTCATCGAGTCAACATGCCGATACGCCTTCGTATGCCGCGGCGGAATTGACCTGGGGGTTGGTTCTGGCCGCGATGCGGCAGATTCCCCAGCAGATGGCGGCACTGTGCGCCGGGAAATGGCAAATCGGCGTTGGGTCAAGCCTGCGCGGCAAAACTCTAGGGATCTACGGCTACGGGAGGATTGGTGCCGTGGTGGCCGGATATGGGAAAGCCTTCGGGATGGACGTGACGGTCTGGGCGCGAGACACGTCGCGTGCTCGGGCGCAGGCCGATGGCTATGCAATTGCGCGCGCCAAGGAAGTGTTCTTCGAAGAATGCGATGTTATCTCCCTGCACATGCGTCTTGTCGAATCGACACGAGGTATCGTCCGCGCCGCCGACCTGGCGCGAATGAAACCATCGGCGCTGCTCGTGAACACAAGCCGTGCGGCACTCATCGAGGAAGGAGCATTGGTGGCGGCACTGCAAAAGGGTCGCCCGGGTAGGGCGGCGGTCGATGTTTATGAAGTAGAGCCCCTGCTCGACGCCAACCACCCGCTGCTCCATATGGACAATGTCGTATGCACGCCCCATATCGGCTACGTGTCGCGCGACGAATACGAAATTCAGTTTGCCGACATATTCGATCAAATCATCGCTTACGAGGCGGGTAACCCGATTAACGTCGTGAACCCCGAAGTTCTGAAATACGCTGCCCAGCGCGGCTCATGAGACTCGGCCGCTGATGGGGTGTCATCTGGCACAGAGACGCGGCATGGCGACCGACTAGTGGCACCCCTGTCGACGCAGCGCATGCGCCTTAGCGCCGCGTCAACAGGGTGGTTGCGTCAAACCAGCGTTCGACGTGTTAGCGATTGGGCAGCTCGAGCCCGCGCTGCGTGAGCGAGTTCTTGATCTCGATGATGTCGCCCGAACCAATACTGCTTGCCGACTCGACTTGTTGCACACAGGTGAAGTTGGACGCCACGGTGACATCACCCGACCCGTTGTAGACCGCTTGCGCCGGGTACGGACACACCGGGCGTGACAGCGTGAGCGCGCTGCCGCTGAATTTGGTCGCGATGATCTTGTCCGGTGCGACGCCCTGTTCGACCCATTTAATCACCGCGCTCACCACGTGATGGTCCGCATCTCGAAACGCCGCGGGCGGCTCCGGCATGCCACCACCGATCGAGTTGGGGCCGGTGCTTCCGCCGCAGTGTGCCGTCGCGGGCAGCATGAATAGCCGATGGTATTGCCGCACCTGATCGCCCAAGAATTGTGCCGTGAGCGCAACGTCTTGCGGCGACAGATTGTTCACCAGCGTATCGATAATTGGGCTCGGCAGTGTGTGCAGCTTCTCGAACAGCGTCAATGCATGGTAGTAGTTCACCGAACCATCGGGCGGAACGACGGAATCGTTCCATCCCGCGAACTGGATCAGCTTCCCGCCGTGATTCCTGAATGCCGTCAGGTCGGGACTTGGGGAAGCAGTGACCGGCGTGACAAATGCTTTGACCTGGTCGTAGACGGTCGAGAAATTGACGTCACGACGCCAGTCGAACGGTGGGCTCAGCACGCCGTATACATAGTGGCCGATGAAGGGCCCGTAACCTCCGTTGTCCGCAAAGTTCGGATCGAAATCTGCCTCCGACCCGAATTTGGCACCGGTATAGCGCTGCGGTCCGGTTTCGCTTGTGGTACCGGCGTACATCGCCTTGACGACCGCCAGCTCTGCGGCGGTCAGCGTGTTATCGCCGGCAGGACCCATCGAGTCGATATTGAACACACATGCCCGCGGGTTGGTGATCTGTCCATCCATCAGCCCGTCGAGGCCGTCGCAGGCCTGAAGCACACGCTGGGTGATTGCCGTGCGCTTCGCCGGGCTCACGACGGCCGGCTGCCCAAATACCGGAGTCTGGTGCACGCCAGACCACAGCAGCCACATCAGCACATCAGGATAGAAATTCGACGGCGCACCGGCGACGATGCCGTCGAACAGCGACGGATAGTTCTGCGCCCGAGTGGCTGACCGGTTGCCCGTAGAAAGCGTTGGCAAGTGTCTTGGCCGCAGTAGCGACATAGTAGTGCGCGCGCAAGCCCCAGTCCTTGACCTTCTCGGGGTGACCGAGCGTCCATGTCGCAGATTCGCCGCCGTCGTGACCCATGTTGCTGCCCGCACCGACAAAGCCGTCGCCCACATCCTGGGCCAGGCGTGCGTAGGGCGTCGCCCCCGCATACCCGCCGGTTCCGTTGACCTTCATGCGGCCTGTCCACGCGCCGAGAGTCGGCGGCAACCAAACTTCGAATTTGATCTCGGAGTCTGGAGTCGGCCTCGCCGTCCCCTGAACGCGGCAGAACGGCACCGTTACAGCCACGCCTCCGATCGTCGCGGGTGGGGTGATGGAGTCGGCCGCAGTCATCGTTGATGAGTCGGAGATGACCGATACCAGGCTCGCGCAATCGACCGCATGGGCGGCACTGCTCATGCCGAGCACGCCTATCCATACGGCACCCGTGCGCAACACGGCGAGTGCCGTGCGTTTGCATCTTGTGTTCGTCTTCATTGCAACGCCTCCTTTAATGAAGTGCCTCGAGGGCACTGCTTGCAGGACATCCGCTGCATGAGGGTCGGCCGTAGAACGCACGACGCCCCTGACGTGGCAACTTGCTCGCGGACGGTTGATGACCTGCTCGATTCCTTGCTTCGAGGTTCGGCAAGGTAAGATAGGCTACAAGTCAATCAGCACTGTCGGGATCCCAAAGCGCAGATACAGAACGGGTGGCTATCGACACGGCTGCATCGGGCGGCGGAATGGTTTCAGCGATGAACTCGGCTACCGGTTTGAATTGGCCGATCACCACGCCGATGCGCCCGAGCGGCTCGAGCGAGAGAACTCGGACTCTGCCCCTCGACAATCGATGTGGGATCGATCGGAATGGAGATTGCGACTGCCCGTACTTCGTAGGTGCGTCGTAGAATCCACTCAGAAAGTCGCGCGTTTGAGGCGGTATACGCCTGAGAAGCCCGGTCACAATCTTACATACGTCTGGATCCGCTTATGCTCACACCTTCGTTCATCGCCCCACTCTTCTTCGACGATCCGGCCGCCGCACTGGCGCAAGTGCGTACGATCTACGATCGGTCGATCACCCATCTGCGTGCCGCGCTTGAGCGCTTCATCGCTGGTGAGCAACTGCAGCATCGCGTCCGCGCCTGCTATCCGTTCGTTCGCGTACGCATTGAAACCGTAGCGCGTGCGGACTCGCGCCTGAGCTATGGCTTTGTCGCGGGGCCCGGCACCTATGAGACTACGCTGACACGACCTGATCTGTTCGGACCCTACTACCTCGAGCAATTTCGCCTGCTGCTGGACAACCACCACGTGTCGCTCGAGGTCGGAACAAGCAAGCAGCCGATCCCTGTGCACTTCGCATTCGCGGAGCACGAGCACCTGGAAGGAACGATGTCGGCAGAGCGGCGCCTGCTGATGCGTGATCTGTTCGACCTTCCTGACCTCGGCGCCATGGATGATGGAATCGCGAATGGAATCTTCGAGCCAGGGCCTGGCGAGCCGCGCCCGCTCGCGCTCTTCACCGCGCCCCGCGTGGACTACTCGCTGCACCGGCTGCGCCACTACACGGCTACTGCACCCGACGACTTCCAGAACTTCATACTATTCACCAACTACCAGTTCTACATCGACGAGTTCGTTCGCCTCGGGCACAGACTGATGACCAACCAGGATCCAGCGGGCCATAAGTACACGGCCTTTGTGGAGCCGGGCAACGTGATCACACTTCGCGCGGGCCCGGCGACCGAGCCTGGGGACCGGCTCGACATAGTGCCGCCGCGTCTGCCGCAAATGCCGGCCTACCACTTGGTGCGCGACGATCGCGCCGGTATCACGATGGTGAATATCGGCGTCGGGCCCGGTAATGCCAAGAGCATCACGGACCACATTGCAGTGTTGCGTCCACATGCATGGATCATGCTTGGCCATTGTGCCGGCTTGCGGACGACGCAGCAGCTTGGTGACTACGTACTCGCGCATGGTTACGTACGCGAAGATCATGTCCTCGACGAGGATGTTCCGCTTTGGGTGCCGATCCCTCCGCTTGCCGAAGTGCAGCTGGCGCTCGAAGGAGCAGTGGCGGATGTCACGCAACTCAAAGGTTACGAGCTGAAGCGCATCATGCGCACGGGGACCGTCGCCAGCACGGACAATCGCAACTGGGAGTTGCTGCCGCAGCGCACCCCGATGCGCCGTTTCAGCCAAAGTCGAGCAATCGCCCTGGACATGGAGAGCGCGACAATTGCCGCCAACGGCTTCCGTTTTCGGGTGCCCTACGGCACGCTGCTTTGCGTGAGCGATAAGCCACTGCACGGCGAGATCAAGCTGCCTGGGATGGCGAACCAGTTCTACCGCGAACGCGTCCACCAGCATTTGCTCATCGGCATGCGTGCGATCGAACGACTGGGCCAGCAGCGGTTGGAACAGCTTCATAGCCGCAAGCTCCGAAGCTTCGCCGAGGTGGCCTTCCAGTGACGCGGCGACGGAGAAATTGGAGCGACCTAAGCAAAAGCCCCACGATGATCGCGGGGCTTCGCAGGCTCGCCACATCGCTGTGGCTTCATTTCGTTGCGTCACCGCAACGTATGCCGGTGTTTGATCACCGGCGTTGGCGTCAACCTGTAGTGAATGTCATCGATAAAAGTACCTCCCGGTCGTCGAACACTTCAACCTCGGCAAAGATCTCGCGGTTGCGAACTTCGGGAAGCATCCGGTCGCTTAAACGTCACTTAAGACCGCCGCCGACGTCGCGGCCACGAGCGCCGATCCACCATCACGCTTTATATGAGTTTAGTCTATGCAGAATCAGAAAGAGTTTCAACCCTCCAAAAGTTGACCAAAGCCGACGACAGCACTACACCGCATGCGGTTACGCGGTGGTCAAAATCAATGCTCTTTGCCCGAAGGCAATTGTGAGGGTGGCGCGGATGGTATGAGGTATCGTTCCTCGAGTTGACGTCGCAACTGATCCGCGGTCTCGATTTCAGCATCGGTAGCGAACCGAACCTCCGGCTCAGCGTTGGTAGCGGGGTTGTAGGGTTCAGCTTTAAGCATGATGAGCTCCTTCCATTAGAAGGAACAAACCTATTGGGCTTGTCGCAACTCAAGATGCATATCGCGTGCCAAAGACAAAATATCTCGTCAAGACAGGCCGCGAAAGTCGACGCTTGCACGCTAAGACCCCTCACTGGGCGGCGGTTTGTAAACATTCGCGACAGCGCGGTGCCGCTTACACTCTGCCGCCTGCAGGGTCAATGATTGTCGCTCTTGGCCGCGCGCCGCCCATCAAGGCGAGCGCGAAGCGTCTAAATCATTAGGCCTTGTAATACGCACCCGTCGGCGGTTTGGCAAACAAAGCCATAGCTTGAGTCATCATTGCGGGTGGAATGGCCTTTGCCGCATTTTGGTGATCTTCAATACTTTCCCACTCTTCAATGATTGCGAATTGCGCCGGATTATCGGTGCTACGCAAGAGCTGACAAGACATACAGCCGCGAGATTTCTCGATTATCGAAATCACTGATCGTAGAAACTCGAACAATTGCTCTTCGAGATCTTTCTTTGCTTCAAATTGATTTATGCGTGTGATCATGGGCTGATCTCCTTTCCCAATGAGTCCCCACCGCGCGACCAGGACAGATGTATTGCTTCCGACGCATCACTCTGCAACGATCTTGTGCTCGGTGGCAATCTGCTTCCATCGCGCAAGCTCTTCCTTGACGCGGCTGGTGAAGGCTTCGGGGCTAAGCGCCGTCGCGACCGTTCCATCCGGCTGGAGGATGGCGGCGAGCTCCGGCGATGCTGAGATTTCGTTGATCTCGCGGTTCAGGCGCTCGATCACCAGCGTCGGCGTACCCGAGGGCGCGAATACTCCAACCCAGATATCGATGGCGTAACCAGGCACGGTAGCGCTAAGGGGCGGCAAATCGGCGAATGCGGGATGCGACTGCTTCGATGTGACGGCGAGCGCTTTGATTTTGCCCGTGACGATAAGTGGTGCCAACGTGCTGTAGCTCGAGATCATGACTTGGATCCGGCCGGCCGCCAGATCCACGGCAGCATTCGCGGCTCCTTTGTACGGCACGTGCAACATCTGAATCTTCGCCGCATCATCGAGCAGCTCGGTTGCCAGATGGCCAACTGATCCTACTCCCGCGGAACCGTAGTTCAGCGCCCCGGGTTTCGCACGCGCCGCCGTCAGCACGTCCGCCGGCGACTTGAACGGTGTCGACGACGATACCGCCATTATCAGCGGCCCTTCGCCGACCATGGCGATCGGAGCAAAAGCGGCAATCGGGTCGTAGGGCAGCTGCGACTGAGTCGCTGCAGCGGTCAGGAACGTGGTCGAGGTTAGTAGCAGCACCGAGCCGTCGCGGGACGACTTGGCCACGACGTCGGCGCCGACGACACCGGCGGCGCCTGCCTTGTTTTCGACGATCACCGCGACCTCAAGCCGCTTGGCGAGCTGCACCGCAATCGCCCGGGCAATGACATCGTTGCTAGCCCCCGGGGAAAAAGGTACGACGATCTTGATCAGGCTTGGAAGTGCGGGCTGCGCGAACGCAAGCGGCGTTACGCCGAGCAGTGCCGCGACGCAAACCACCATCCGCAAGTTCATTGCACACATGACATCCTCTTCTCCCCGATCATGCGCCATTCTATTCGCGCGGTCGGATCTTCGTCCATTTGGCTCCCAACCAGCGTTGTCTGCGGCCGGACGTGGGACTGCTATGATGAATCGCGTGGATCGGAAGGAGTGCCGACATGCAGTCGCTGCGCATCATCTGCCCGAATGGTCACCTCGGCTTTGCGCCGCTGCGCGTCGAGAGCTTCAGGATCGGCGTCGCCGCCCGACCGGACTACATCGCTGCCGACTCAGGCAGCTGCGATATCGGGCCGGTACCGCTCGGCACCGACACGTCAACCAGCCCGCTTGGATGGCAAACCCACGATCTCGAGCACATGCTGCTCGCTGCGCGCGAGATCGGCGCGCCGATGGTGATCGGCTCGTCAGGCGATACCGGCTCGAACAGCCGCGTGGATCTTTACGTGCGAATCATAAAAGAACTGGCCGCGAAACATCGTCTGCAGCCGTTCAAGCTCGGCTACTTCTATTCGGAGCTGGACAAGGCGAGTCTGCGGCAGCGCATGCGCGCCGGAGAGATGGTGAAAGGCCTCGACGGACGCAGCGCGCTGACCGAGGCCGAGCTCGACGCCACGGCGCGGATCGTAGCCATGGCCGGCGTCCATCCATTCATCGCTCTGCTACAGCGAGGCGCGGAGGTCATTATCGGCGGACGCAGCAGTGACAGCTGCGTCTTCGCGGCACCGGCGATCCATCACGGCTTTCCCGCCGATCAAGCCTACTATCTGGGCAAGGTGCTCGAATGCGCATCGTTCTGCGCTGAGCCCTACGGCGGCAAGGAGACAGTGCTGGGTGAGGTGGGCGCCAACAAAGTCGAGGTCACCGCAATGCATCCGGCGCAACGCTGCACCGTTGCGTCGGTAGCGGGACACGCGATGTACGAGCGATCCGATCCCTACTACGAGCATGTGGCCGGCGGGACGCTCGACATGTCGCGCTGTCACTATGAGCAAGTCAGCGAAAGGACGACCCGCATTACCGGCGCGCAATTTCGGCCGGCTGCAGAATATCGGGTCAAGCTGGAGGGTGCGGGAAGGGTCGGGGAACGTTACGTCGGTCTCGTGGGGATCCGTGATCCGTACACCATTGCGCATATCGACGATGTCATCGGCTGGGCACGGCAACAAGTGCGCGAACGCTTCGGCGAAAGCGGCTACGAGCTGCACTACATCGTTTACGGTCGCGACGGCGTCATGCGCGAGCTCGAGCCGATGAAGCATCGGCCAGCGCACGAGTTGTGTGTGCTGGTGCAGGGTGTGGCGGCCACTGCGGCGATGGCCGAGGAAGTATGTATGATCGGCACGCGGCAGATGTTTTACGCACGGCTTCCCGACGTCAGAGGCTCCGCGGGTTCAGTGGCGTTCGCGCTCGACGAGGTGATGCGCGCAAGTCCCGCCTGCCGGTGGACTGTCAACCATACGCTGCGTTGCGACGATCCGCTCGAACTGTTCCCTACCCACTTGACCACTGCGGGCGTCTGAGGTCGCGGGCATGAAAACACAGAAGCTCTCCGAGCTGGCCAAGACGATCCGCAGCAAGAATGCTGGGGTGGATCTGATTACGTTCGACGTGATCTTCAACGACCCCGCGCAATATGAGCGCGTGAAAAAGGCGCGCGTACTCACGCCCGAAACAGTGGCGAGGCTGTTCGGAATACAACCCGACCGAATTTCGCATTTTGTCGAGTTCGATCCGGCTAACGCCATCAAGTTTACGATCGCCAGGTTGCAGCCGAGCGGCAGTCCCGGCGATCCAGATGTCTTCGGGTCGCAGCAGTACGCACCGCTCCTGGATATCGAGGTGCCGGTCTAGTAACGGCGGACGCTAGCTCGCTGCCACGGTTCAAAGCACTGGAAGCCAAGCGCATGCCATCTCTTCTCGTGGGGCTGCCGGCCTATATCGACGGCGCGAAGCCAGGCGATGACGTCAAAGTGAGCTTGCTCTCGTTTGCGCCATCAGGATGGGGCTGGGCTGTGAACATTCCGAGCGCTTCATCGATGACGGGCAGCATCTGAGCCACAGCGTGGCGGCCTGCCGCAATGGCCACCGCGGCTCGATGATAATCAAACGTGCCGAACTGTTCGAAGCGCGGCGTCAGGAGCACCTCAGGCGGTTCGCCGACCAGCCGCGCCTGGCCGATGCACTCCTGCATGATATCGATCGCGCCCAGTAACGTGGCTACGATGGAGGGCAGCGGCGGAATTACTGAAAGTGGCGACGCGTCTGCCATATCGAAAAACACCGGTGGTCGAACTTTCGTTTTTGACGCCAGCTCCGCATCTTGGGGAGGCCCTCCGACCCGGCGAGAGCCTACATCGACGGCGATGACGACCTGCGCTCCCATCGCGCGACAAAGCGAAACAGGTACGGGGTTCACAACACTCCCATCCACGAGGTAGCGACCCTCGCGCAATACCGGCCGAAACAAACCGGGCACGGTACAAGAAGCGCGAACGGCGTGCGAAACATTGCCCTCGCGAAGCCAAACCTCTTGTCCGGTCACAAGATCAGTGGCAACCGCGGCGAACGGTACCGACAACTCGGAAAACTGGCACTCGACGAACTGGGCGTGGAAAAGGTTGAGCAGACGGTCGCCTTTGAACAGTCCGCCTCTCAGCCCAACGTCGACAAGTCCCACGACCCGCTTCCAGTCGAGGGCCAGCGCCCAGGTTTCGAGCTCTTTAATTCGGCCGGCAGCGAAGGCCGCGCCTACCATCGCTCCCATTGAGCAACCGGCGATGAAATCGGGTGCGATGCCCCGCGCGCTTAGTGCCTGAAGCACTCCGACATGCGCCCAGCCACGGGCCGAACCGCCGCCTAGAGCGATTCCGATTTTGGGTCGATGGCTCATCGTTGTTGGACGGGTCTCGCCTTCGCCTTGGGAGAAGAAGCCTCGCGGTGTGCGCGTTTGGATCAGCGAATCACCAGCACGCTCGAACTCTGAGGCATCCTCGGCAATCTTCAGCTTACGCTCAAACGTCCATCAAGTTTGATTTTCAAGGCTTCCGGCGTAAATCGCGTTTGCCTGTTGTTGCTAGAAACGTCGCGCGCGGACGGTTGTAGGCGCCTGTCTTACGAGCTGGGTTGACTTACAGCATGAATCCGATCACCGGCGATTCGTATGCCTACTTCAACGGAGGCAACCTGGCGCACATTACCCATCGTCATCCCGCGGCGGAGGTTCTCGCATGTCCGCCCAGGAAAAGCCGGTTGAGGTCGGGATCCTGCAGGATTTCGGATGCTGGCCGGTCGAGCGCCAGGCGCCCCATCTCGAGGACCAGCGCACGGTTCGAGTATCTGAGCGCGGTGCGCACGTTCTGCTCGACCATGAGTACGGTCGTACCTTCGTCGGCGAGCGTACGCAACATCGTCATAATTTGCTCTACCAACTTGGGAGATAGACCGATCGATGGTTCATCGATCAGCAGCACCCGTGGGCGCAACAAGAGTGCACGCCCGATCTCGAGCTGTTTCTGCTCGCCCCCCGATATCGTTGATGCCTGGTTGTCGATGCGCTCATTAATCCGGGGGAAGCGCTGCAGCACCTCATCGATGCGCCCGCGGAGTTCGGCGCGCGGCAACGTGATACCGCCGAGCTCGAGGTTGTGTCGCACCGACAGCGAGCCAAACAAGTTGCGACCTTGGGGCACGAAAGCGATGCCTTCGGCGAGCAGTTCGCGTGGCGGCTTGCCGTTGATGCGCTGGCCTTCGAAACGGATTTCGCCCAAGCGCGGCAGCAGCAGCCCGAACAAGGTCTTAAGGACGGTCGATTTACCGGCGCCGTTGGGACCGATCAGCAACGTGATCTCGCCACGGCGCGCATCGAGGGTTGTTTCGTTGAGGATGGTCAGGCTCGGCGAATAGCCGGCGACCACGTTTTCGAACTCGATGATACTGGGCGACATGGTGTTTGGTCGATCGCTGACTTAGGGCCTGTTAACGCTGTGGACACCCATTGAGAATTACGCAAACTGAGTGACATTTGACCCTCACCCGCGCTGTCGCGCACCCCTCTCCCAGCGGGAGAGGGGTTGGGGGTGAGGGAAGCTTACGCGCATTGCAACTGACGTCACGCAATTAGGAAACGCTCACTAGTTTCCAAGGTAGGCTTCCAGCACCTGCCGATTAGACTGAACTTCTGCGGGAGGCCCTTCGGCGAGTACCTTACCCTCGACCATGCACACCACGTGCGCGCACAGCTTCATGATGAAATCCATGTTGTGCTCGATGACAACGAAGCTGCCACCTTGGGTCCTGTTGAGGTTGACGAGCAGGTCGTGCAGCTCATCGACGAGGATCGGATTGACACCTGCACAGGGTTCGTCAAGGAGCACCAGCTGCGGGGCCGGCATGAACGCCATCGCAATATCGATGAGCTTCTGCTGGCCGTAGGAAAGACTTCCCGCCGGCAAATGTGCCACGTGTTTCAGCCTGAATAACTCGATCATTTCGTCTGCGTGGTAGCCGAGGCCTGCATCCGGGGGCGCGAACAGACGACTCGGCATCGTACCTTTGAACTCCTGCGCCGCAGCGATCAGGTTGTCGCGCACTGATAACTTGACGAAGACCTGCAAGGTCTGGAAAGTGCGGCCGACGCCGCGGCGCGACAGCTGCAAAGGTGACATGCCGGTGATGTCCTCGCCACAGAATTCGACATTGCCCGACGTCGGCTTGATCTGTCCGAGGATACTGTTGAACAGCGTCGTCTTGCCGGAGCCGTTGGGCCCTATCACGCCGACGATCTCACCGGGATCCACGGACAAACTGACGCCATCCACGGCTTTGATCGCGCCGTAGTGCTTACGGATGTCCTTGACCTCAAGGAGGCTCGGCGACGCGGTCATGGCGCACGGCGGCGGGTTTTGAGGCGGTCGGCGAACGACAGCAGTCCTCCCGGCAAAAAGATCATCATCACGATCACTGCGAAACCGAACAACGTCAAATACCAATCCTGCAGAAAGCGAAGCCACTCGGGTAGCAGGATGACAATCGCCGACCCGAGAACAGGCCCGAAAAAGCGGCCCGAGCCGCCGACGATGACAGCCAACAGCATCGTGAGCGACACTGACACACCGAACTGTCCCGGCTCGATGAAATTGACCAACGCTGCCAGGTAGGCGCCACCGATTCCGGCGCAGGCAGCGCCGATGGCGAACGCCAGCAAGGTGTAAGCGGTGATGTTAACGCCGGTGCTTTCGGCGCGAATGGGGTTGTCGCGTAGCGCTGCAAACGCCCGTCCCCATGGCGAGCGCAGCAACCACCATAACACGCACCCGAGCGCGAGTAGCGAGACGTAGGTGAGATAGAAGAAAGGCAGCGCGCCGTCGAAGGAGTAGCCGAAGAGCGATGGCCGTGGAATGTTCGACATTCCGAAGGTCCCGCCGGTGAGCTGCTCCTCGTTTCGCATGACCAAATAGACCAGGACGTTGAATCCCAGCGTCGCAAAAGCGAGGTAGTGATGTTGCACGCGAAGCGCCGGAAAACCCAGTGCCAGCCCGATCGTGAAGCAGCTTGTCGCGGCGACTGGCAGCACCAGCCAAAACGGGATTCCTGCCTTGGTCATCAGCAGTGCCGCGATGTAAGCGCCGATGCCGTAGAACGCTCCCTGCCCAATCGACATCTGACCGGCATAGCCAACGATCAGATTGAGGCCGAAAGCCGGCATCAGGTACACGCACAGCAACGTCAGCAGATAAATGCCGTAACTCTTGAGAAACAGCGGCAAGAGAGCGCCGACCATCAATGCCACTACAAGAATGGCTCTTCGTGTTCTGTTCACACCTTTCGCTCCTCGGGCTTGCCGAGCAGCCCTTCCGGCCGAACAATGATCACGATCATGAAGAGCAACAGCGCGACGCCTTCCTTATAAGCGGCAGAGACGTAAGCGCCGGTGAGATTTTCCAGTACCCCGACTAACACTCCGCCCAAAAGTGCGCCGCGCGCCTGATTAAAGCCGCCGATGATCGCGGCGTAAAACGCCTTGAGCCCGATCGACTCGCCCATATCAAACTTGGCGAGATAGGTCGGCGTTATGAGGAGGGCGGTAACGACTGCGAGCACCGCATTGATGAGGAAGGTGTACAGCACCATCCTTTGCACGTTGATTCCCAAGACCTTGGCGGCTTCTGTGTTTTGCGCTACGGCTTGCATCGCCCGCCCTGTCAAGGTCCGGTTCAGGAATAACTGCAGGCCGATCACGATCATGCCCGCCAGCAGCAGCGTGCCGACATCGGCATAGGAGACCGTAATCGTGCCCATCGTCAATAGACCGTTCGGGAAAGCGCTATCGAATGGCTGCGCCTGGGCCGTGACGCTCGCCTTGACCAATTGCTTGAGGCCGATCGCCAATCCCAGCGTCGCAATGACCAACGGGATCACTCCATGACGGATCAGCGGATCGACAATGACTCGCTTGAAGGTATAGCCGAGCAGCAGCATCGCAACGGGACACGTGAGCAGGAACGCGAGCCACAGAGGCGTGCCCAAGGTGCCAATGAAGAAGAGCATCATGAAAGCGGGAAGCATCACGAATTCGCCCTGCGCGAAATTGACGGTGTTGGATGCTTGCCACAGCAGGGTGAAGCCGAGCGCTGCCAGCGCGTAAATGGCGCCGGTCGCGGTTCCTGAAACGACCAGGTGTATCAGTTCTCCCATGTTGTTTTATTCGGGATCGACGCCGTCCTTCAATCGGATCCCGGAGGTGGCGGCATCGCCGGATAGCCCGATGGGAATGCACGGATGCACAATGTCAATGATAGCCTCTACAGCGAAGCCCCTGTAAAACGGTTGACGCGCAACAAGGCACGGCGAATACTAACTGAGACCACGTAAGCCCGCGTACTTCAAGGAGCGATGAACATGCCCGATCAGGACCCCGTCATTCGACGCACGACCTCGATGGAGCAGCGCGTCGATGCCATCCAAGCCGCGCTCGACGAGCGCGGCATGAAAGCGACAGAAGCTGTGGAGGAGCTGAATCACCTTGCAACGGAGCAATGGGTTCCGCAAAACGGCGCGCGCGTAGTGGCGAGGGCCTGGGTCGACGCTGCGTTCCGCGAGCGCCTGCTCGCCAATGGCCGCGCCGCCGTCGAGGAGCTTGGCCTTTTCATGCCGAAGCATCACCGGCACCTCGTGGTGCTGGAGAACACACCCACCGTGCAGAACGTCATCTGCTGCACACTTTGTTCGTGCACGGCCTTCACGATCATCGGCCTGCCACCCGACTGGTACAAGGATTTTGAGTACCGCTCACGAGTGGTTCGCGAGTCACGCACCGTGCTGAGGGAAATGGGATTGGAATTGGCACCGGAGGTAGAGATCCGAGTGTGGGACACAACTGCGGATACGCGCTATATGGTGCTGCCCATGCAGCCGCCCGAAACCATGGGTTGGCCAGAGGAAAAACTGGTCGGCATTGTGACGCGCGATGCCATGATTGGCGTCGCCCGTCTCTAGACGAAATCCGAGCATGGATGGAATACACGACTTGGGCGGCAGGCAGGGCTTCGGCCGAGTTCGCTACACATGCAACGCGCCGGCGTTTCATGCCGACTGGGAAGTGCGCGCCAATTCGCTCTACGCATTTGCAGTGCGCCTCGGCGTTTTCAACATGGACGAATACCGTCATGCGATCGAGCGCATGGAGCCTCGTCACTACCTCACCGCCAGCTACTACGAACGCTCGCTCACCGGCCTCGCGACCCTCTACGTTGAGAAGGGCATCGTGAGTCGCGAGGAATTGGAGCGGCGGGCCGATGGCCTGTTTCCGCTAGCGGCACCGAGCGCGCCCGGGCGCACCAACGTGCCGACACGCGGACGATTCAAATTCGGCGATCGAGTTCGGGTGAGGCTGGACTACGTGCCGGGTCACGTCCGGATGCCCGGTTACATCCGCGGAAAGACCGGCGTAGTCGTGAGTGAGTCGCCGGCCTATCCTTTCCCGGATGCACATGCACACGGCGTGGAGGCGCAGGACGAACCCACGTACGACGTGCGTTTCCGCAGCGACGAACTATGGGCGAATTCCGCTGATGCCGCCCTGATACATGTCGGCGTGTTCCAGAGCTACCTCGAGCGCTTTGGTGGGCAGTCCTAGGCGCCGGCCGCGCCGCAGTGCCGGCCCACTGCAAGCGGCCGGCAACAACGGAATTGTCCCCAAAGCGCCCCGTCCCTCCGGGTTGCGGCCAAACGGCGCGCCTGCAGCGTTGCTCGGCTTGCGACTAAGCCAAGCTATTCGCTGCGCCGAGCGCCTTGCATTCATCACCGTTTGGCCAGCAACGCACACGTGAGAGCAAGCCCGACAGGCTCCTAGCCATCGCTACCGGCAAGGTCGCAACTCCAGACGGGCTGGCCTATCTCATCCGTGACCGGTATCGGACCCTCCGCGGACGGTCAAGCCTCAGCAGCAGATGCTCATTGGTCAGGCCCGGTTCCACGGAGTAGACTTTTAGCAAATAGGCGAGCGGAGCTTACATGCCACGCTGGATCCAGCTTCTTATCTTGTTTGTCGCAGCTTTCTCGATGTCGGTTCCCGGCGTTATCGCCCAGGTTCCAGCCAAGACCAAACACGTGGGCTACCTCGTCTGGAGCTCCTACGGGTCGCGCGGCAATCTCGAGCAGTCGTTGCTTGATGGAATGCGGGACGAAGGCTACGTAGAGGGCAAGAATCTTGTCATTGAGCGACGCTACGTGGATGGTGGCATCGATCAAGTGCGCGTTGCCGCGCGCGAGCTTGCAGCGCTGAACCCCGACGCAATCGTGTCCACGTGCTCAGATTCGACAGCCGCCGCGAAGGAGGCGACTGCGCCTTCAGGTATACCTGTCGTGATGGCCTTTGTTTCCGATCCAGTGGGACAGGGGTTAATTGCAAGCTATCAGCGCCCCGGCGGAAACATTACCGGTCTGTCGAGCCAGGCCGAGGACACGCTTCCCAAGATGCTTCAATACCTCTCCGAGGTGGTGCCAGCGGGAACGCGCGTGGCCGTTCTGTACCACACGAGCAACCCGGTGCATCCGCGGCTTTGGCAACGGCTGGATGAGGCAGGTAAGGAGCGCGGGGCGAACTTGGTGCGCATCGACATTTCACGAAAGGCGGATTTCGCCGCAGCGCTCGATACGATCGGCCGTGAACGGTTCGGAGGGCTGCTTGTCCTTCCCGACGACAACTTGACCTACAATGCGCGCGTCCAGTTGATCGAACTTGTCAAAAAACAGCGCATTCCCACGATCTTCGGGGCACGCGAGTTCGTCGACATCGGCGGCTTGATGAGTTATGGCCCGGACTTGGCCTCGAGCTACCGGCACACGGCCGTTTACGTGGACAAGGTTCTTACGGGCACCAAGCCAGCGAACCTGCCGGTCGAGCAGCCGGCGCATTTCGAATTCGTAGTCAATCTAGCCGCGGCGAAAGCAATTGGCGTCACAATTCCGCAGAACATGCTGCTGCTGGCGAACGATGTCGTTCGTTAGCACGTAATTCATTACTACGGCAGTTCCGCCGAGACGACCACCCGCACAGACCAACGCAGCTCAAGAAGTTCGGCAACCCTTGCGAATGGCTGGAGTTGGCCGCAGTGACACATTCCCGATCGGCTGCGTTCGGCGGTGGAACCAAGTTGGCACGCGAATTTCGCGAAGGCGCGCTCGAAGGGTGCGCGCCCCTGACGCGAATGGCGTTGTCCCTCCGGGAGCTGCTTGGTGCTCTGGTCGCGGCAACGAGGCGGCGCTGAGACGATTGCGTCGAAGGTTCCTAGAATACCGGGAAGATGAACATGCGCAAATCTACCTATTGGTCGCGATTCTTCTGGGCGGATTCATTGCAGGCACGATCGACATTGGCGCCGCCGCGCTGATCAATTGGGTCAGTCCTATCCTCATTCTGCATTTCATCGCCGGTGGTCTCCTCGGAAAGGCGGCGCTCGGCGGAGGCACACCTGTCGCTCTTCTGGGGCTCCTGCTTCAGTGGGCGATGTCACTGATCATCGCCTTCTTCGCCCAGCGCTTTGCGTCTGACGCGAAATAGGCGGCCGCACCTATCTGGCGGGTGTCATGCAGCGCACGCATGCGGTGGATGATATTGCCTCGATGCGCCCGACGGCAAACGCCACTCGTTGCGCCGCTAATCGTCGCCCACTCTGCGCCAGACCGTCGCGAGCCAGGGCTGCTGCTCACGCGGCAGCCCAGCGGGCCGATAGTAGTGCTCAAGCTCGACAAATCCGGCCGCGGTCATATACTGCCGCCAGGTTTCGAGACGGTGAAACACGCCGAAGCGCCCGTCTTGCCATCCCTCCTCATCGTGTCCATGCGGATTGGAGCTGAACAACACGCCCTGCGGCTTGAGCGCAGCACGCAATTCGCGCAATACGCGCGGCAGCTCTTGCGCGGGCACGTGAAAAAGCGCGGCGTTCGCGAAGATGCCATCGAACATGTGGTCGGGCAAGTCGAGCTCCAGAAAGTCCTGCTGCCACACCTCGCAGGCGGTGGCGGCGCGCGCCATCGCCACGAACGGTGCCGCACCGTCCAATCCGATCACGCGGTGACCGAGCTGCGTGAAGGCCGCGAGATCCCGGCCGGGACCGCAGCCAAAGTCCAGAATCGTGAACGGCGATGGTCCGACGATGTGCTTCAGTAGTGCCGCGATGTTCTGGCTGACATCGTGGTCGCAGGTCCTCTCTCGGAACTTCTCTGCGCGACGCCGATAAACATCGAGCGTGCGGTCGATAATCTGCTGCAATTCCTGCGGCGTGAAAGGCATAGTGGTGTATAATGCACCTCTGCGGCCCTTGTTCCAGTCCCCTTGCCGCAGTCGATTCCGACCCTTTAGGTTTCTCCCGTTTGGCTGTGACTGGCCGTCCCGCTTGGGGCGAATGGCTGGACACCCACACGAAAGTTGCCATGCCATTTACCAAACTCGGGCTGTCCGGCGCACTGTTGCGCGCGGTCGCCGACGAAGGCTACACCATCCCCACTCCTATTCAAGCGCGGGCGATTCCGGCCGTGCTCGCCGGCGGCGATCTACTGGCCGGCGCACAGACGGGTACCGGAAAAACCGCCGGATTCGTCCTGCCCATGCTGCAGCGGCTGTCGACGAAACCGTCGCCTCACTCCGCAACGCGTAAGCCGGTGCGCGCCCTGATTGTCACGCCCACTCGCGAACTGGCGGCGCAGGTCGAGGCATCAGTTCGCACCTATGGGAGGCACCTCAAGCTGACATCGACAGCGGTCTTCGGCGGCGTCGGGCTTGGGCCACAGACATCGCAACTCCGACGAGGTGTCGACATCCTGGTCGCGACACCGGGCCGTCTGCTCGATCATCTACACCAACGCAACGTCGATCTCTCGCGGGTCGAGATCCTCGTGCTCGACGAGGCCGATCGCATGCTCGACATGGGCTTTCTTCCGGACATAAAGCGCATCCTGGCGCTGCTGCCGAGGGAGCGTCAGAACCTGCTTTTCTCCGCCACGTTCTCCGACGAGATCAAGGCCCTTGCCGATAAATTGCTCAATCGGCCGCAAACGATCGAAGTCGCGCCCCGCAACTCCACCGTCGAAGCGATCGCCCAACGCGTTCATCCGGTGCGTCGCGATCAGAAGAGTCGGCTGCTTGCATGGCTGATCGGCCATCACAATTGGCGGCAGGTGCTGGTCTTTACGCGCACCAAGCATGGCGCCGACAAAGTGGTTCGCTCGCTTCAAGGCGATGGCATCGGCGCTGTCGCCCTGCACGGTAACAAGAGTCAGGGACAACGCACCAAGGCACTCGCCGAGTTCAAGCGCGGTTCGGTGGAAGTGCTGGTTGCTACCGACATCGCCGCGCGTGGCATCGACATCGATCAACTGCCGCACGTCGTCAACTACGACCTGCCTAACGTCCCACACGACTACGTCCACCGCATCGGTCGCACCGGGCGCGCAGGCGCCGACGGTGAGGCGATTTCGCTGATGTGCGTCGACGAGTATGCGTTTCTACGTGACATCGAGCGGCTGATCAAGCGCGAGATCCGTCGCGAAGTGATTCCTGGCTTCGAGCCCGACCCGA
>VBCY01000441.1:510-2995 GCA_005882995.1 Betaproteobacteria bacterium | reverse complement strand
CCTTTATGCCGATGCACGTCGACGTACTGCGGCGTTGCTCAAGGCCTGATCCCTATGGATGCCATTCTCGTCGTCAATGCGGGTTCTTCGAGCATCAAATTCCAGATATTCGGCATGGAGGGAGGAGCCCCTCGCCGGCTGATCAAGGGCCAGCTCGACGGTATCGGCACGCGGCCCCGGTTGTCTGCTGAGAGCGACAAGTCATCGCTCATCGAGAGAACCTATGCGTCGGACGAGATCGCCGACGTTCCTGCGGCGATCGCGACGGTAGCCTCCTGGCTGCGCGAGACCCAACAGTTAACCCTGCTCGCGGTCGGCCACCGGGTGGTTCATGGCGGCCCGAAATATGACCGGCCGGTCGTACTCGACCAAGCGGTGGCTGCGAACCTCGAGCAATACGTTTCACTCGCACCGCTGCATCAGCCAAACAACCTCGCGCCCATCCGCACGCTGTTCAAGAGCCGTCCTGAGTTGCTTCAGGTTGCCTGCTTCGACACCGCCTTTCATCACGGCCACAGTGCCGTCGCGGATCATTACGCTATCCCTGAGCGTTTCTATGCCGAGGGCGTCAGACGCTACGGCTTCCACGGGCTCTCCTACGAGTACGTCGCCCAGCGCTTGCGCGAGGTCGCCCCAGCTGTGGCAGCGGGCCGCGTGATTGTCGCGCATCTCGGCAGCGGCGCGTCCATGTGCGCTTTGGCCAACGGCCGCAGTGTCGAAAGCACGATGGGCTTCACCGCCCTCGACGGGATCCCCATGGGCACTCGGCCGGGCCAAATCGATGCTGGAGTCCTGCTTTACCTGCTCACCGAAAAAGGCATGACGCCGACCGCGGTCCAGGATCTACTCTATCGTGAGAGCGGTCTGAAAGGGCTGTCCGGTATCAGCAATGACATGCGAGATCTCCAATCGAGTTCTGATCCGCGCGCGAGACTCGCCGTCGACTACTTCGTTTACCGCGTCGGTCTGAATGCGGGGATGCTGACGGCCGCGCTGGGTGGGCTCGATGCGTTCGTGTTCACGGCCGGGATTGGTGAGAATTCGCCAACGATCCGCGCCCGCATCGCGGAGAAGCTTGCATGGCTCGGCGTCGTTTTGGATCCGGCGGCCAATACAGAACGCAAATCTCTCATTTCGCGGCCGGAGAGCCGGGTTGTACTCCTCGTCGTGCCGACTGACGAGGAGTTGATGATCGCGCAGCATACCCTGGCGCTGCTGACAAAAGAGCCGGCACGGAAAGTGGCTGGCGAACGACTCGCAACATAACGTGTTATGCGTGCTGAGACCCATCCGCATTGATTGCGGAAACGCATCCTGCCGGAGGCAGCCACCGCTTGTGAAGCTTCCGGGCGAGTCCTCTGTCGATATGGGGTCCGATCAAGCTTTCAAACGCATGTGAGAGCTGAGCGTATTCGTCCCTGCAGCCCACCGCGCGGTCCTCGGGCAGAAATTCTTTCTTGACCACATCACTAAACAGTTTCGGATCGGCGCCATACAATACAGCCTCCTGCGGCGCCACCGAGACGGTGTAGCTGATGCCGTCCAGCGCGTCCTTGTAGGGCAGCTTTGCCAGCGACAGGCAGGAGCGAGCCAGCCGTGGCTGTCGCGGCCGTGCATCGGGTTGGCACCGGGTCCGAATGCTGCGCCTCGGCTGGTAACGTGCGATGTTGTAATGGCCTGGGCAAGCGGGAAGGTGACGACGCACGATCTTCTGCTCAATTGGATCATTGCGTTCACCGGCAATTTTGTCGGTGCATTCATGACCCGCCGTGCTGATGTTCTACACGACCCAGTACACGTTCGGCGCCGGCTCGGTGGGGCTGGCAGCGTTGATGACGGCCAATGCAAAAACGGCGCTCGCGTTTGTTCCGGCGCTGGGGCTCGGCATCATGAGCAATGCGCTGGTGTGTCTGACGGTATGATGTGCTACAGCGCGCGAACAACCGTCGACAGGATCCCTGACGATCGTTCCGCCGATCGCCGCTTTCGTCGCAGCCGGATTCGAGCACAGCATCGCGAACGTCTACTTCATCCCCATGGGATTGTTCATCAAGGCCGGCGCGCCCGAGTCGTTCTGGTCATCGATCGGCAAGACGGCGGCCGATTTCCCGGAGCTGACGTGGGGAAATTTCTTTGTCGGCAATCTGCTCCCGGTCACGATCGGTAACATGATTGGCGGCTCGGTTATGGTCTCGTCTATTTGCGAAAACGGTGAGTTTTTTTGAAGTTGGACCCGGAACGCGGAGGAGATAAAGCAGGTCGCGAAGTAGATCGAGCGGCAGCGTAGCAGGAGCAGATGAAATAGTATGGCGGCCTCATTCAGCCGCTACGGCCATGCGATCGTAGCTTGTCGTCGGTCGGCTCGAAACCGACTGCATTCGTGCGGGGCGAATTCGATCCCATGAAACCCACTGTTCATTGGCTCTTCGCGTTCATTCCGATCACCGTGATCCTCGAGCACATCGGCAAGGTGCCGCCCCCGGTG
>VBCY01000441.1:0-493 GCA_005882995.1 Betaproteobacteria bacterium | reverse complement strand
TTAATTGTGCAGTCAACTGAGCAGATCGCCATGCGTACCGGCCATGCTGTGGGCGGTTTGCTCAACGCAACTTTCGGCAACGCACCGGAACTCATCATCGCCCTGGTTGCTCTCAAGGCCGGCTATCCGGACATGGTGCGCGCTTCGATCATCGGCGCCATCCTGGCGAACCTGCTGCTGGCCCTGGGCATTGCATTCTTTGTTGGCGGCATCCGCTATCGCGATCAGAAATACAATCCGGTTGCCGCACGCATATACAGCTCGATGATGCTCCTGGCGGTGGCCAGCCTCGCCGTCCCGAGCGCGTTCAGCCGCCACTTCGCGCCGGAGGGAACGATATGGCAGGAAGAGCTGCTAAATCTCGGGATCGCTGGCCTGTTGCTGCTGACCTATGGACTCTACCTGGTATTTTCCCTCAAGACGCACCCGGGCGCATTTGCGAGTGTCGAGGGCAGCGCGGGCGAAGCGCATCATGACGGCGAGCGCTGGAGCA
>VBCY01000440.1 GCA_005882995.1 Betaproteobacteria bacterium | reverse complement strand
TTTGGTGACCGGTGCCGCCGGCAATCTCGGACGCGCCGTGGCCAAGGCCTTCAGCGAACGTGGCCACAATCTGGTGCTCATCGCTCGTCGCCGGGAGGATCTCGTGGCGGCTTTCGCCGATGAAGCGGCGAATCGCGCGTTTGCAGCGATCGATCTGCTCGATCCGCGTCAGGTAGGCGAGTCGGTGGCTTGGGCTCAGCGGCGCTTCCAACGCGTCGACGTGCTCTGCAATATCGCGGGAGGCTTCCGCATGGGCTCGCCGGTCCATGAAACGACCGACAAGGACTGGGACTTTCTTTTCGACGTCAACGTGCGCACGCTGCTCAATTGCGTTCGCGCCGTGGTGCCGCACATGATCCAAGGGGGAGGCGGCAAGATCATCAACGTTGCCGCAGCCGCCGCGCAGAAGGGCGTTGCGCTGATGGGCGCCTATTGCGCCGCCAAGAGTGTCGTGATTCGCATCACCGAAGCGATGGCGGCGGAATTGCGAGACAAGAAGATCAATGTCAACTGCGTCTTGCCGACGATCATCGATACGCCGGAGAACCGTTCCGCGATGCCGGACGCCGACCCGGCGCGCTGGGTAGCGCCTGACGACTTGGCAAGGGTCATCGCTTTTCTTGCGTCAAACGACGCGCGCGCGATTCATGGTGCGGCCATTCCCGTTTCGGCTCTGAGTTGACCGCAGTTTTGCGCATCTGATCGGGTGAGTCCTGCATCTCCTCACCTGGTCCGCAATCCCCTACTTGTGTACTGACGCAGCGCGCAACTGGTCACGCATCTGGACGAGCTGGGCATTGCCCGGATTCGCGGCGACAAGCTCCTCGAAAAGCGGCAAAGCGCGATCGACCCGTTTTTCGCGCACGTAGAGCAACGCCAGTGCGTAGGTCGCTTCACGATCGCCCAGGGCGCGCGCCTTTGCAAGCGCTTCCTCGGCGGGATACAACTGTCCGCGCGACTGTTGCAACAAGCCGAGGTTGTAGAGCACCCTCGCCTGCGCCGGCATAAGCTCGGACGCCTTGCGCAGCTCCGCAATGCCTTCTGCGTCGCGCTTCTCTTCGGCGAGCAGCAGACCGAGCGATTGATGCAGCTCTCCATCGTTGGGCAATCGCTTCAGGCCCTGCCGCAACATGGCTTCGGCGTCGGTGTTCTTGTGCTGGCTCGAAAGCAAGCTCGCCAGTGCGAGATACGCGGGTGCAAAGTAGGGGTCCATCGCCATCGCTCGCCGGTAACCCGCTTCCTGGGCGCCACTGTCGCCTCGTCTGCCTGCGAGATTGGCAAGGTTCATTTGCGTTGCCGGCATGTCGGCTAAACTTTGCTCCGACGCGAGCAGCTCCGCGTACGCATGCTCCAAAGCGGCGCGATCATTGGCTGCCAACGAAGTCGGAGCAACGTCGGCAAGCGAGCGCGCCGCTTCGATCCGCACGAGCCTCACCGGGTCGCGCAGCAACGGCGCAGCGAAAAGGACGCGCTGCGCGTTCGGCAGTGCCGCCAGGCCATGTGCAGCGGCCGCTCGCACGAGGGGCTGCCGCCCGGAGCACCGTAGGCCCGAGCGAGCTCCAGCGAAGTGGCGCGGACGATTGCCGGAACCGAGCGGTCCGACGCGAGTCGATCCAATCCACTCAATGCGCTGGTCCGTCCGGCGCGCGCATCGGCGAAGGTCTCGCCATAGTGTGTTTCCTGCCGCCGCCCGGCGCCGTACCACCGGACAACCACATCCGCGGCCCATTGCGGCTTTTTCTTGTCGTGGCAGCCGTTGCAGGCGTTCGGCGTGCCGAGCTTGACTGACAGATCGGGGCGTGGAATGCGGAAACTGTGATCGGGCCGTGGGTCGATCACCATGTAGTTTTTCGCCGGGATGTGGCAGTTTACGCATTGCGCCCCGGCGCTTCCTGCCGGATGGTGATGGTGAGCCGATGTGTCGTAGTCGGCCTTTTTCAACGAAGGAAAGCGCTCATTGCCAGCGCTCTGATGGCATTGCATGCAGAGCGCATTGCCCTCGGCCTTGAGGTGCAGACTATGCGCATCGTGGCAATCGGTGCAGCGCACCCCCTTCGCGTACATCTTGCTCTGGAGAAATGACCCCCAGACGTAGACTTCGTCGAGCTGCTGACCATCGGGGTAATAGAGGCCTTCTCGCAGAAGCGCGGGATGGTAGTTGTCCAGAAACGACTGTCCTGGCAGTTCGCCGTCGGTCAATCGTTGCCGACGCGAATGACACGGCGCGCACCCCTCGACCTCATAACGTGAATCCCTGGCGGAGAAGTCGACAAGGAGTCCGACCTTCTTGGCGCCGAGGCCTTTGGCGGCTTTCGCGCCGGATTTTCTAGCCCAAGCGACATGCTCGCCCGCTGGTCCGTGACAGGCCTGGCAACCGACGTTGATTTCCGCCCACCGGGTATCGTAGGTGTCGGTCTTGGCGTCGTAGCCACGGCGCACATCGGTCGAATGACACTCGGAGCACATCAGGTTCCAATTCTGGTAGCGCCCCGTCGAGTGCAATGGATCATCGGGCATGTGGCGCTCGTTGGGATACATCGCAAACCAGCGTTTGCTTCCTGTATCCCATGCGACGGTGGGCACCTGCAGACGGCCGCCGGGGAAAGCGACGAGGTACTGCTGGAGGGGTGAAACGCCAAATGTGTATTTGACTTCGTACTCGGTCTGCTTGCCGTCGGCGCCCTCGGTGGTAATGAAGTATTTGCCGTCGCGCCTTGCAAAGCTCGTGGTCAGTCCGCGGCTCACGAGACGCGCGTTGTTGAAGTCACCCTGGACGGTCTTGTCGTCGGCGACCTGCATCGCCCGATCATGGTGGGATCCCCGCCACAGGTCAGCCTGTGTGCGATGACATTCTGCGCAGAGGCCGTCGCTCACGTACGCGTTCGCGACGCCATCCGCGGCGGCGCCTGACCATAGCGACCCGCCTCGGGTCCACCAGATCGCTACGCCCACGCCGATCAGCAAAAGCAGCGCAGCACCAGCTACACCGATCTGCCAGCGACGCCGTCCGGCCACCCGAGACGCCGGAGTTGCGGACGCGGTTCCTGCCGGTACTTCGCCGCTCAACAGACTAGCGCCTTTGCCATCAGCACTTCACCTCCCGATCCATTGCCCTTATCTGTGGGAACGAACCCGCAGTCGCGGTTCACGCATAGCGATTGCGGATATAAGCA
>VBCY01000442.1 GCA_005882995.1 Betaproteobacteria bacterium | reverse complement strand
CTCTCACGTGTGCGTTGCTGGCCAAACGGTGATGAATGCAAGGCGCTCGGCGCAGCGAATAGCTTGGCCTATTCGCAAGCCGGGCAACGCTGCAGGCGCGCCGTTTGGCCGCAACCCGGAGGGACGGGGCGCTTTGGGGGCAATTCCGTTGTTGCCGGCCGCTTGCAGTGGGCCGGCACTGCGGCGCGGCCGGCGCCTAGGACTGCCCACCAAAGCGCTCCCGTCGCATACGCGACAGTAAGCCCGACAGGCTCCTATTCATCCGGCCAGCTCTTGATATAGCTTTTGAGCATCCGGTTTTCAAAGCTCTGTTCGTCGTAGACTGCCTTGGCGACGTCGTGAAAGGAAATGACGCCGAGGAGTGTCGGGCCGTCGATCACCGGCACATAGCGAGAGTGCCGATCGAGCATGACGCGTCTCAACTCCATGACGTCGAGTCCCGTGGTCGCGGTCAGCGGGTCCCGAATGTAAATCTCGTTCACTTTCAGATCACCGAGCTCGCCCTCGCGCTTCGCTAACACCTCCAGAACTTCGGCGAAGGTGAGCATCCCGATCATGTGCCCATGGTCCATCACCACCAACGACCCGATGTCGTGCTGCGCCATGACTTTGACGGCTTCCAGAACGGTGCCGTTGGGGGCGGTCGTGAACAGTGCGTTGCCCTTGATCCGCAGAATTTCGCTGACCAGCATGCGCCCTCCTTGCCTTATCCCTCGCTTGAGATTACTCCCTGAGTGCGGCAACGTGCAACGGGGATGGTCATGCGGTCCCGGCGACGGCCCGCCGCTCACGCAGCGCTTGCGCCAGCGTGCCACTGTCGACATATTCGAGCTCACCGCCAACCGGCACGCCGCGCGCCAGCCGCGTGACTTTGAGTCCTCGCGCGCCCAGCATCTCACCGATGTAATGCGCGGTCGCCTCGCCTTCGTTGGTAAAGTTCGTGGCCAGCACAACTTCACGCACTTGCCCGTCGAGTGCGCGCTTGAGCAGGCGTTCGAGCCCGATTTCCTTCGGCCCCACTCCGTCGAGCGGTGAGAGCCTGCCCATGAGCACGAAATAAAGGCCGCTGTACGCCTGCGTGTGCTCCAGCATCAGCAGGTCTGCGGGCGTTTCGATCACGCAGAGAAGCGATGGATCGCGCTTGGAGGAACTGCACAGCGCGCAGATTTCGTCCTCTGTGAAAGTATTGCAGCGCTGGCACTGGCGGACAATCCGCGTCGCCGCTTCCAGCGCGCGTGCGAGCCGCAATGCACCTTCGCGATTGTGCTGCAGGAGGTGCAGCGCCATGCGCTGCGCCGCCTTAGGTCCCACGCCGGGTAGGCAGCGCAATGCCTGAGTCAGCTCCTCGAGGCTTCCGAGTCTTTCCACTAGAACGGCAGCTTGAATCCGGGAGGCAGGGCAAGACCCGCGCCCAATCCGCTCATTTTTTCCTGGGTCGCGGCTTCGACCTTGCGTACGGCATCGTTGACGGCCGCGGCGATCAGATCCTCGAGTACGTCCTTGTCTTCCGACAGCAAGGAGGCATCCAGGTTGACGCGCTTGACGTCGTGCCGACCGGTCATCACCACTTTCACCATGCCCGCGCCGGCTTCGCCTTCGACCTCGAGCGCGGCGATGGCCTGCTGCGCTTTCTTCATGTTGTCCTGCATCGCCTGCGCCTGCTTCATCAGATCGGCAAGCTGGTTCTTCATCGTGGCAGCTCCTTCATTCCGCGGGCTTGATTGAATCCGGCTTGACCCTGGCGTCGAAGCGAGTGAGCAGGTCCTGCACAAATGGGTCGTCGCGAAACGCCGTTGCAGCGCGTGCATGCGCATCGGCGCGGGCGCGCTTCTCCTGAGCGGCAGGTGATGCCGAGGCATCGGCAACCACATCGAAACGCAGGCGGATTTTCCGACCGAGAGCTTCCTCGAGCGCTAGCTTCAGCTTGTCCGCATACGACTTATCCGTGAGATGGCGCGAGGCTTCCGCGACCGCGAGCACGATTTCGTTCCCGGCGACCGATTTGAGCTCCGCCTGCGCGGCAAGTTGCAGCGCGATTCCGGAAAGTTTCATGCTTGCGATGAAGGTGGCCCAGTCGGTGATTTCAAGCGCAGACGCTTCGGTTTTTCGCTGCATCGGCGCCACAGCGCGCGCCTCTGCCGACGCCGGCCGCACACGATCGCTCGATTGCGCCTTCGGTGCGGGATCGGGCTCGCGGGCGATGCGGGTGGCCGGCTCGAAAGCGAGCAAGCGCAGCAGTGTCATGGTGAAACCGGTCGCTTCGTCCGGTGCGAGCGCCATGTCGACGCGACCCTGCACGCAGATCTGATAGGCCAATTGAACCGCTTCAGGTGAAAACGCGGTGGCGTAACTCGCGACGTGCTCTGCATCGTCAAAGCCGCTCGCGCTCTCCGGAACCGTCTGTGCCACGGCGACCCGGTGGAAGAGCGACGCCAACTCATCGAGCGCGGCCGGAAGCGAGAGGCCTCGCTCGGCAAGCGCTCTCGACTCGGATATGAGAGCGGGACCGTCGGATGCAAGGAGCGCTTCGACGATCCGGTAAATATGCTCCGTCTCCACGGAACCGAGCATCGCGCGTACGGAATCGCTGTGGACTTCTCCACCGCCATGAGCGATCGCTTGATCGAGCACCGAGAGCGCATCGCGCATCGAGCCATGCGCAACGCGCGCGATCTGTATGAGTGCAGCGTCGTCGAAGGCGATGACCTCGGCCTTGAGGATTGCACCGAGGCGTTCGGCGATGAGCTCCGGAGCAAGCGCCTTTAGATTGAACTGCAGACAGCGCGACAGCACAGTCACCGGAATTTTCTGTGGATCGGTGGTCGCGAGCACGAATTTGACATGTTCCGGCGGCTCCTCGAGTGTCTTCAGCATCGAGTTGAACGCGGCCCTCGACAGCATGTGAGCTTCGTCGATCAGATAGACCTTGTAGCGCCCGACCGTGGGGGCGTAGCGGGCGTTGTCGAGAATCTCACGCATGTTGTCGATGCCGGTGTTCGATGCGGCATCGAGCTCGAGCAGATCGATGAAGCGTCCGGAATCAATATCGGTGCACGCTGCGCAAACGCCGCACGGCGTCGGCGTGACGCCGGTAGAGCAATTGAGGCTCTTGGCAAGGATTCGCGCGATCGTCGTCTTGCCTACGCCACGCGTGCCGGTGAGAAGGTACGCGTGGTGCAGACGGCCTCGAGCAAGCGCGTTGCTCAGTGCTTTGACGACGTGTTCCTGGCCGGAAAGCTCGGCGAATGTCTTCGGCCGCCATTTGCGGGCAAGGGCTTGGTAACTCATAGCGGTGAGGGAGGCGAGCCGTACCCCCGGCACTTGCGGAGGTCGGCTATGGCTGCTTCCTTCCGGACCTGACCAGGTTCACCACCATGCAATGCGGGGCGGCCCGCCGTTGAACGTTGTCGATCGCTGGAAGCGCACCAAGACGCATTATCGGTGAAGCGCTGTTGCACGACAAGCGATGCGATTGAACAGGCCGCCGGCAACTTGGCCCTTTCGCGCTATCGATATAATGACCAGCGGCTAAAGGGGCATGGACGAAGGATGGGATTTCCTTGTGCGACGCGTCCTCTGCGGTTGCATCGCTGCATCGTTCGCATTAAGCGCCTGCGAGCCTTCTCCTGCTCCACCGTCGGCGTCATCCAACGAGCTATTGGTGCTGTTGCGTCCAGGTCCCGCAGCTTGGTTCTCCGGTCCCCATGGTCAGAACGGCTTCGACTACGATCTCGCGCATCGGTTCGCGAAGGAACAGGGTTTCGAGCTCAAGGTTGCGCGCGCCAGCGATCCGCTGGCCAAGCTCGCCGAAGGCGGCAACAACGCCGTGATCGGGGCTGGCGGCGTGTACCGGCCGACTGCCGCCGCGACGCCGTTGATGCATCCGCACCTGCTTTACTCTGCAAGTTACTACGCCGTCGAGCCGGTGCTCATCTACAACATGGACAGCAACAAGCCGACGACGTGGGCTGATCTCGCCGGAGACAGTGTCGCCGTCATCGCGGACTCGAGCCTGGCGGTGGCGCTCGGCGCCGTTCGCGCGGAGCATCCGGAAATCAAATGGCAGCCGATGGCGCTGCCATCGACTGAAGCTCTCATCAGCCAGGTCTCGGACGGCACGCTTGATTATGCAATTGTCCCATCCAATGAAGCGGACGCCCTGCGCAATGTGTATTTGAACTTCGAGCGCGCCTTTGCCGTCGCCGCGAAACAGGACCTGGTCTGGGCTTTTCCTCCGGCACAGGCCGCCTTGCGTGACAGGGTCGACGCCTTTTTCGCACGCCTGCGCCGCGATGGCACGTTGCAGCGATTGACTGAGCGTTATTTCAACTACAGCCAGATGCCGCGACTAGACGCCGGTGTGTTCCAGGAGCGGGTTAAAGCGCTGCTTCCGCGATACCGGACGCTCTTCCAGCGCGCCCAGCAGACCTCGGGTGTGGAATGGCGGCTGCTGGCGGCGATCGCCTATCAGGAATCGCAATGGGACAACCAGGCGGTCAGCGAGACTGGCGCAAGAGGCCTGATGCAACTGACCGAAGAAACTGCGCGCCAATTGGGAGCCAGCGACCGCCTCGATTCGGAAGCGAGCGTGCTCGCCGCCGCCCGCTATTTCCGCGATCTCAAGGACAAGCTTCCGTCACGCATAGCGGAGCCTGATCGGACATGGCTTGCCCTCGCGGCGTACAACGTCGGAATTGCCCACCTCGAGGACGCTCGCGTACTGGCCCAGAAGCAGAAGCTCAACCCCGATTCATGGATGGCGGTGAAACAGGCGCTGCCGCTGCTTGCCTCGCCGGAGTACTATGAGGAGGCGAAGTACGGGTACGCGCGCGGTGGAATGCCGGTCGCCTTTGTCGACCGAGTGCGCGCGTATTACGACGTCCTGCTTGCGCAGCAAGCTCCGCTCCAACCGCGGTTGCGGATGTTCGCCGGAGCAACTGAAGCGCGACCTGCCCGAACCGAGGAACCGACCCTGGGCAGCCGTTGAGTCAGTGGTTGTGGTTTCATTGCGTTCATGCTGCCGCGAAAGTCTGGCCGCCTCGTTGGCAATCGCATAGAATGCGCCATGTTTTTCAGGGCGTCGGCTTCACTGGTCGTGGCGTGCCTCGTGATTCCGCTCTCCTTCGCGGCAACGGAGCACGCTGCAAACACGGTCTTACTGGAAGAGCTTACCTGGACGGAGCTCCGCGATCAGATTCATTCCGGAAAGACGACAATTCTCGTTCCAATCGGGGGCACCGAACAGAATGGACCGCACATGGTGCTCGGCAAACACAATGTGCGGGTCAAATTGCTCTCCGAGGCCATCGCGCGCGGCCTGGGCAACGCGCTCGTGGCGCCGGTGGTCGCCTACGTCCCCGAAGGAAGCATGAACCCGCCATCGGGTCACATGCGCTTCCCGGGCACGATCACGCTGCCTGACGCGGCGTTCGCACAACTTCTCGACTCCGCGGCGCGCAGCTTCAAGGCGCACGGCTTCAAGGACATTGTATTTCTCGGCGATCATAGCGGTTATCAGTCCACGGAAAAAGCCGTGGCGGATAAGCTCGATCGCGAATGGGCGATGACCCCGGTGCGTGTTCACGCCATCGTCGAATACTATCGCCTGAGCGAGAACGATTACGCGCAGGTGTTGAAGCGTCGCGGCTACAGCGAGCAGGAAATCGGCACGCATGCAGGGCTCGCCGACACTTCGCTCGCCCTTGCTGTCGACCCTCGACTCGTTCGCATGGAGAGCATGCAAGCCGCGCCCGAAGCAGCCGCCGGCGTGCACGGTGACCCACGTCGGTCGAGTGCAGCACTGGGGCAAGTAGGCGTCGATCTCATCGTGGCGAGGACGATCGACGCGATCAACGCCGCTACGGCTCGCCACTGACATCGGCGCGCGCAACATTTCAGTCAAGTGTAAATCGCGTGGCGCAAGGAGAATCGTGACTTCGCCTTTGACTCGACACGTCTTCCTCACCATGGCGATCGCCGGCGTGCTTCTCGGCATGCCATGCGACGCGCAGTCGCCACAGAGCCAAGCGATTCCATCGAATGCAATCGCCACCGTCCCCGGTATGCCGCCGGTGCCCGATCCGTCCAATTTGTACAGCGAAACCGCGGCCGGCCGCATGAGCCCCGCGGTCGCCGGGGCGCTGGAACGCATTTATGTACCGAACCTGCGATCGAACGACGTTTATGTCATCGACCCGGTAGCGTTCAAGGTGGTCGATCGGTTCAAAGTCGGCATCAATCCGCAGCATGTGGTTCCTTCGTGGGATCTCAAAACCCTGTACGTGGCCAACAATGCCGAGCGGCGCACCGACGGCAGCCTCACGCCGATCGATCCGACCACTGGCAAACCGGGCGCTCAGATCGCGGTGGACGATCCCTACAACATGTATTTTTCGCCAGACGGCAAGTCGGCGATTGTTGTCGCAGAAGCGCTGAAGCGCCTCGACTTTCGCGATCCGCACACCATGCAGCTTCAATATTCCATCGCGGTGCCGCGATGCGGCGGAATCAACCACGCCGATTTTTCGATCGACGGGCGCTTTGCCATCTTCACCTGCGAATTCAACGGTACCGTCGCCAAGATCGATCTCGTCGAGCGTAAGGTGATTGGTTACCTGCAACTTATCAAACCGGGACTGCCCACCAAGACGGTCAAGGGCTTCGACGGTCGCGATGAAATCATCTGCACGGTGTGGAAAGGTATGCCGCAGGACGTGCGGATTTCTCCGGACGGCACCTTGTTCTATGTGGCGGATATGATGTCCGACGGCGTGTTCGTCGTCGATGGCGCAAGCCTCCGTCAGATCGACTTCATCCCGACGGGAATCGGCGCCCACGGGCTCTACCCGAGCCGCGACGCAAGCAGGCTTTACGTCGCAAACCGCGGATCGAACAAGATCCACGGCTCGCCGCATGGCAAGGGAAGCGTGTCGGTGATCGACTTCGCGATGCGCAAGGTCGTCGCAACGTGGCCCGTCGCCAGCGGCGGAAGTCCCGACATGGGTAATGTCAGCGCCGACGGCAAGACGCTGTGGTTGTCAGGGCGCTATGACGACGTGGTCTACGCCTTCGATACGCTGACCGGCGAAGTGAAGAGCATCAAGGTGGGCGCGGAACCGCATGGCTTGGCAGTGTGGCCACAGCCCGGCCGATATTCGCTCGGACACACCGGCAACCTGCGCTAACGCTCAGCCGGCGGGATCACTTTCGCCCCACCCATATACGGCTGCAGCACGGCGGGCACGTCGACGCCGCCGTCCGCGCGCTGATAGTTTTCAAGCACCGCGACCAAGGTTCGGCCAATGGCAAGACCCGAGCCATTGAGTGTGTGGACCAGTTCAGGCTTGCCTTGCGCGTTACGAAATCGGGCCTGCATACGCCGCGCCTGGAATGCCTCGCAATTGGAGCACGACGAAATCTCGCGATATTTCTCCTGACCGGGAAGCCATACCTCGATGTCGTAAGTCTTTGCCGACGCGAAGCTCGTGTCAGACGTGCACAAGATCATCACCCGGTACGGAAGGTCGAGCTTTTTAAGAATCGTCTCCGCGTGCCCGATCAATTCCTCCAGCGCCTCATAGGATTTGGCCGGCTGGACGATCTGCACGAGCTCGACCTTGTCGAACTGGTGCACGCGAATCATGCCGCGGGTGTCCTTGCCGTAGCTTCCTGCTTCGGATCGAAAGCTCGGCGTGTGCGCGGTCAGCTTCATGGGTAGCTGGTCCAGCGGGACGATCTCGTCCCGTACGAAGTTGGTAACTGAAACTTCCGCCGTCGGGATGAGATACATTCGCGCATCATCCGGGGCGCCGCCTTTAGTCACCCAGAACAGGTCTTCTTCGAATTTGGGCAGCTGACCGGTGCCCGTCAGGGTCGCCGCATTGACGATATAGGGGACGTAGACTTCGGTGTAGCCGTGCTCGACCACATGGGTATCGAGCATGAACTGCGAGAGGGCTCGATGCAGTCGGGCGACCGCGCCACGCAAGGTGTAGAAGCGCGTGCCGGAGAGCTTGGCGGAGATTTCGAACTCGAGCCCCGCCACCGCAGCGCCGACATCGACGTGGTCCCGAGGCTTGAAGTCAAACTTTCGGGGCGTTCCCCAGCACCGGATCTCGACGTTGTCGGCGTCGGATCGACCCGGCGGCACGCTCGCGTGCGGCACATTGGGCATCGCCAGCAGCATTTCGCGCAGGCGCTCCTGAACACCACCCAGAAGCTGTTCGAGTGAAGCGAGCTCTTCGCCCCAGCTTGCGACTTCGCGCATCAGCCCGGCGGTATCCTCCCCTTTCGCCTTGGCCGCTCCGATCTGTCTGGAGGCCGTATTGCGTCTAGCCTGAAGCTCCTGCGTGCGAGTCTGGATATCCTTGCGCTCCGCTTCGAGCCGCTGGAATGCATCCACATCGAAAGTGGATCCTCGCATGGCGAGGCGTGTCGCCACGCCGGCGGGATCGCTGCGCAACAGTTGGATATCGAGCATGCGCGCGAGTTTAGCAGAGCGGGGTGCGATCACCCCGTCACGCTTACAATGCTTCGTCGTCGCTTGCGCTTGGCTTCACGTCGCGATTGCGAAGTTGTTCGAGCTTGTCGCGTATCTTCGCTTCGAGGCCGCGGTCCGTCGGCGCATAGAACCGGGTATCGGGCATGCCGTCGGGCAAATATCTCTCTCCAGCGGCATAGGCGTCGGGCTCGTCGTGCGCATAGCGGTAGCCCTTGCCATAGCCGAGTCCTTTCATCAATCGCGTCGGCGCGTTGCGCAGCCGCAGCGGCACCGGTCTCGATCCGTCCTCTTCGATGAACGATCGCGCCGCCCCATAGGCCATGTAGACTGCGTTGCTCTTGGGCGCACAGGCGAGATAGATCACGGCTTCCGCCAATGCCAGTTCGCCTTCCGGCGTGCCGAGCCGCTCGTAGGTGCCAACGGCGTCGAGTGTGAGTTGCAACGCGCGCGGGTCGGCGAGTCCGATATCTTCGGTCGCCATGCGGATCATGCGACGGCCGACATACAAGGGATCGGCACCGCCATCGAGCATCCGGCACATCCAGTACAAGGATGCGTCAGGATCGCTGCCTCGCACCGCTTTGTGCAATGCCGAGATCTGATCGTAGAACGCCTCACCGCCCTTGTCGAAACGGCGCAGCGAGCGCGCGATAGTTGCCTCGATGAACCCAAGATCGATGTCAGTGAGCTTCGCCTCCGACGCCGCGATCGCAAGCTGCTCCACCAGATTGATGAGCCTTCGTCCGTCGCCATCGGCGTAAGCGATCACCGCCTCGCGCGACCGCGCATCGAGCGTTGCTTTCGGCATCGCGACCTGAAGGGCGCGATCGAGCAGCACGGCAAGCTCATCCGGCTCGAGAGGATGCAGCACGTATACGGTGGCGCGCGAGAGCAGCGCGCTGTTCACCTCGAATGAGGGATTCTCGGTGGTCGCTCCGATGAAGGTCACGAGACCACGCTCGACGAAAGGCAGGAAGGCGTCCTGCTGCGCCTTGTTGAAGCGATGCACTTCGTCGACAAACAGAATGGTGTGTCGACCCGACTGCGCCAGCGTAGCTTCGGCGCGAGACACTGCGTCGCGAATATCCTTGACACCGGCAAGTACAGCCGAGATGGCGATGAACTCGGCGTTGAACGCATCGGCCATGAGTCGCGCCAGCGTTGTCTTGCCGGAGCCCGGCGGGCCCCACAGGATCATCGAGTGCGGCTTCCTCGACGCGAACGCGACTGCCAGCGGTTTCCCGGGATCGAGCAGATGACGCTGGCCGACCACGTCCGCGATAGTCTTCGGTCGCAGGCGCTCGGCGAGCGGCGTTGCCGGATTCGCGACGGCAAAAAGGTCAGCCTCCGACGACATCGGCGCCCGCCGGAGGAGTGAAACGAAACAGCTCAGCGCTGAGCTTGGGATTGCGCTCCAGGTTCATCAGGCGGATCGATGTGTGTTGTCCGAAGTTGTCGATGACCTCCAGTGCCGCGAGTCCCTTGGTGTCGAAGCCCAGACGCAATTCGCTGAATGCGGAATCCT
>VBCY01000439.1 GCA_005882995.1 Betaproteobacteria bacterium | reverse complement strand
TAGGCCTGCGTGCATATCGCCGGGCGAGCACACGAATGCCTTCTCGAAACAAAGAAGTGGAGCATGGTAACGAAGCCGAGCAATGGGGCGTACGAGTGTCGGCGCCCGCAAGAGAGCAGGCTTGCCCGAAAGCACGGATGCTCCTCGGAAAGGAGTTCCCAATCAGCGAAAAGCCGCAGCTTCCGTTGTCAGACTGCCCCTATCCTCGCGAATGTGAATGTCGTTACACAAAGCTATTCGACCGCCGCAGAGAGGAGCGTCGGTCAGGTGAAGAGCGACGGCAGGATCAGCGCTTCGACGCGGCCAACACGCCGCGTCGTTCCGGCAAAGACCGACGAAGAAACAAAGTAGACTGGGCCTAGGCGTAAGCAGGGAAGAATCTCTACGCAATCGTAGCAATCGGCCATGGTCAGCCCCAAAGCGGGACCCCGACCATCTCAAGCCGTCAGAGCGCGACTTGAGGTTTCGATTCAAATGCTCGCTTCAAGTAGTGCTCGATTCTCCCCTCGAGCTGTGCATTCTTGCTCTAAGTTGTGCAGCGTGAATTTCTCTGCCCACTTAGCGACCCCTGAGTTTGTTTCCGGTGAACCAGCAATCGGCTTCGTTCCTGCGCGCTGGATCGCGATGCACATATCGAATGCTACAGATCTGTAGGTGACGAGACTCGACCCAAAGTCCTGCGACGCGTATGCGGTGCGCGCTTGCGACCGACGGTTTGTTTTACACCCCGCAAAAGTTGGCTCCTGGCACCTTCTTGGAGCATTGCAAGTCGTCGGCTCGTGCTCAACGCAAATCCGGTTCCCACCACCGTTTGTCTGGCGAATCTTTGGAGTCTCCGATGCCGGCATTCATCTTGCATTTCCAAATCCCGTCTGGAACCTCCAAGCCTGACAGGACATATGCGCGTTTGCGAGAGAGGCGACGTAGGGTACACCAGCCATGATCCCACTTGTCACGCACTGGATTGAGATGTCAGAGGTAATACAGGTGTACCGCGCGTTTCGGCCTTCACTCATACGAATCGTCGGTGATGCAGCGGATCCTCGTAATCAGCGCGGGTTCACGTTGATGGAGATAGTCATCGTCGTAGTGATTGTTGGGATTCTGGCAGCGATCGCATTGCCCAGCTACCAGGCGCAAATGAGGAAGGGCCATCGCGCCACGGCGCAGTCGTACATGATGGATCTGGCGCAGCGCCAAGCACAGTATTTACTCGACGCTCGCGCGTACGCATCCGCAGAGGCACAGCTTGGCTATTCCTCGACTCCCGCGGACGTCGCGCAGTACTACACCATCGACCCTTTTGCAGTGCCCGCAGTATCGCCGCCCGCTTTCACAATTACCGCGAGGGCGATCGGTGCGCAGGCCGCTGACGGCAACCTTACGATCGACAACCAAGGCACGAAGACCCCGTCGGACAAGTGGTAGACATGTCAGCTCATTGCTCTCCTTCACGAACCTCTGCACGGGCGCTACGTCAGAGTGTGGCGCCTGCTCGCGGCTTCACACTGGTCGAGTTGCTTACCGCCATCGTCGTGCTGGTGGTGCTTGCCATGATCGCCGTGCCTTCGTTCAGCGAGCTTATCGCGAGCCAGCGCGTGCAAATGGCAGCAATGGATCTGTTCACATCTCTGCTGCGTGCTCGCAGCGAAGCCATCAAGCAAAACACCGATGTAACACTCTCGCCCGCCGGTACGTGGGAGGCGGGCTGGGCCGTTACGGCGGGAGGCACGAATATCGACACACACGCGGCGACGAGCAACGTCTCGATCAGTGGTCCGGGGGTCGTGACGTATCGGAATTCCGCGCGGCTCGCCGGATTGACGCAACCAAAGTTCTCGATTTCTGCGACACAGACCGCAACGAAGCGATGCGTGAGGGTTAGCTTGACCGGCGAGCCGGTCATCAGCGACGGTGCGTGTTCATGATCTCACTTTCACCCGGCAAGCCGAGTCGGGTTCCCCAACGCGGGGTGACTTTGCTCGAGGCGCTCCTCACGATCTTTATTCTCGCGTTCGGGATTCTGGGGCTCACAGGCCTGGCGGCCAAGATGCAGACGGTCGAGGTTGAATCGTACGCGCGCTCGCAGGCTTTGATTCTTCTCGAAGACATGGCAGCACGACTGAGCGCGCACCGCGGTGTCGCAACGACGTACATCACCACGACCCCGTTGGGCACCGGCGACGCGCAACCGACGGACTGTTCCGGCACCGCCCTGGGTATTGCGCGCGACCAGTGCGAATGGAGCAACGCGCTCAAAGGAAATACTGAGCTTTCAGGTAGCTCGGCCATCGGCGCGATGATCGATGGGCGCGGCTGTATTGAGCCGGTCGCTGGCGCGGACCCGCCAAGCTACCGCATCACCGTCGCATGGCAGGGCCTGAGCCCGACGCTCGTTCCAAGCGTCGGTTGCGCCCAGGGTCTTTACGGTGGCAATGATGCGCAGCGTCGCATGGTCGCCAAGGTTGTTTCCGTCGCCAATCTCGCGCCATGACGCACGCGCCAACAATTCGCCGCGTCCTTCTTTACCGCTCTCGCGGATTTACGTTGGTCGAGCTAATGGTGGGTCTCACCGTGGGGCTGATCGTGATCGCGGTCGTGACCACCATATTCGTCAACGTCAGCAACAATCGGCGCGATATGCAGCGAACCGGACGGCAGATCGAAAACGGGCGCTTTGCCGTTCAGTTGCTTGAGGATGACATCGTCAACGCCGGCTACTTCGGCGAGTTTGATCCGCGCAGCGTCGGGCCACCAGCAGCCAAGCCGGATCCGTGTTCGACCACTGTGGCAGATATGAAGAACATGCTGATGATGCACATCCAGGGCTATGCCGCGGCCGCCGCTAAGCCGTCGTGCATGAGCGATGTTCGCTCGAACACCGCGGCGGTCGCGGTTCGACGGGTTGCTACGTGCATAGTAGGCGACGCTAACTGCGACACGGCTACAATCGGTCAGATTTACTTTCAGTCGACGCTATGCAACGCCGAACTCTCGAGCGTACCGATCTCGACGCAATACGTTGTCGCCGCACAGCCGTCCTCCGCGTTTTCGCTACACAAACACGATTGCGCGACGCCGGGGAGTTTGCGGGCTTACGTAATGCACATCTACTTTGTTGCGAACAACAACGATCCGGGCGACGGCATTCCAACGCTTAAGCGCGCGGAGATCGGTACCGACGGCGAGTTCTCGATTGTTCCGCTGGTAGAGGGTGTCGAGGACTTACAGCTGGAATATGGCCTCGATACCAATGGCGATAGCATGCCGGACGCTACGAGTGCCGACCCGGGAACGTACGGCGGCTGCGCCGCGGATCCCTGCTACATCGCCAACTGGTTAAACGTTATGACGGTGAAGATCTACCTGCTTTCGCGCTCGACCGAGGCGACTCCCGGATACACGGACACCAAGACTTACCCCCTCGGCCCGCGCACCGATGGACCATTCAACGACGGCTTCAAGCGGCACGCATACACCGAAACCATACGCTTAAACAATCCTGCCGGGCGGAGAGAATGATGCAGGGCATCCACCAGTTTGCCGTTCGACACTCCCAGCGCGGTGTCACGCTGGTCGTTGGGATGATCATGCTGGTGCTCATCACCCTGCTGGTGCTCGCGGGTTTCCATCTCGGCCGCAATAATCTCGATATCGTCGGCAATGCACAGCAACGCAACGACGCGCTTGGCGCTGCTCAGCAGACCATCGAAGCCGCGGTCAACTCCCGTTTGCTGACGGCTACACCCGGGTCGGTCTTTCCATCGCCATGCAGCGGATGGCCGGATAACACGCTTTGCTACGACGTCAATGGCGACGGCACCAACGACGTGGTAGTGCAGCTCACGCCGACACCGACCTGCGTAAGAGCGCAGATCATTCCGCTGACGCAACTGAGTTTCCCTCCCGGAGACGACCAAATCTGTAGAAACATGGTACAGCAGTGCCACGGCCAGGAGGGTTGCTCGACCGGCAACTCCGGCTGCGCCAACAGCGTCTGGGACATCCGGGCGCTCGCACAGAACCTGGCTCCGAATGGCATCTCGCCCGCGAACCAGGGTCCCACGGCCATCGTGGATCAGGGCATCGCCACGCGCATAGGGGCGAACGACGTCGAGACCTCATGCCCATAAACCCGCTCGAAGGACGATCATGAAACGCAGAAACCTCAAACGACAATGGCCTTTACTGCTGACGAGCGCGGTGCTTTTCGCTCTACCGCTGTCAACCACTGCCGAG
>VBCY01000438.1 GCA_005882995.1 Betaproteobacteria bacterium | reverse complement strand
GCGTTGAACGCATCGGCCATGAGTCGCGCCAGCGTTGTCTTGCCGGAGCCCGGCGGGCCCCACAGGATCATCGAGTGCGGCTTCCTCGACGCGAACGCGACTGCCAGCGGTTTCCCGGGATCGAGCAGATGGCGCTGGCCGACCACGTCCGCGATAGTCTTCGGTCGCAGGCGCTCGGCGAGCGGCGTTGCCGGATTCGCGACGGCAAAAAGGTCAGCCGCCGACGACATCGGCGCCCGCCGGAGGAGTGAAACGAAACAGCTCAGCGCTGAGCTTGGGATTGCGCTCCAGGTTCATCAGGCGGATCGATGTGTGTTGTCCGAAGTTGTCTATAACCTCCAGTGCCGCGAGTCCCTTGGTGTCGAAGCCCAGACGCAATTCGCTGAATGCGGAATCCTTGTCCTTGGGCGTCGCGCCCAGCCATTCGAGTCCATCGGCTGCGGGCAGCGATTTCCAATTAAAAGCTTCCTCCACTTCTTCCTTGCCGGCGAGCAAGGCTGCAGGTGTCGTTCCCAGCGCCCGATCGTTGTTGCGCACGACCACCTGGTTCAGATCCTCGTCGTAGATCCATACGCGCTGTCCGTCTCCAACCAGCAGTTGCTTGTATGGCTTATCGACGCTCCAGCGAAAACGGCCCGGTCGCGCGATGACAAAGTCTCCGCTCGCCTGTGCGACGCGGCGGCCAGAGGCATCGGATACGGTCTGGGTAAACGCCGCGCGCATGGTTTGCGTGTCCCGAACGAAGGCGCGAAGCTGTTCGAGCGTTGCGCCATGAACGATGTCGACGCAGAGCAAAGCTGCAGCGAGGAGACTGAAAAGGCGCAGCAACTGGAGATCCCTAACGCCTGGTTGTTTATCGATGGCAGTGGTTCACCACCGGGGCATAGCCTGCTAAGGAACCTAATCCTTGCCGGCTGGAACGAGGACCTCCCTGTTCCCGTTGGTTTGCATAGCCGATACGAGGCCGGCGCGCTCCATCTGCTCGATGAGTCGCGCCGCCCGGTTGTAGCCGATGCGAAGGTGGCGTTGCACCAGCGATATCGACGGCCGGCGCGTCTTGAGAACGAGCGATACCGCCTGGTCGTACACCGGGTCCGCTTCGCCGCCAGGGCCATCGATGGCCAGATTGTCTTCGCCGTTGCCGTCCGCAGCACCATCGAGAATCCCATCGAGATATTGCGCACCGCCCTGCGCCTTCAAGTGCTCGACGACGCGGTGCACTTCTGCGTCGGACACGAATGCACCGTGCACGCGTTGCGGATGCCCGATTCCAGGCGGCATATAAAGCATGTCGCCCTGGCCGAGCAGCGTCTCGGCGCCCATCTGATCGAGGATGGTACGAGAGTCGACCTTGCTTGCGACCTGAAACGCGATGCGCGCTGGAATGTTTGCCTTGATGAGCCCGGTAATCACGTCGACCGATGGACGCTGCGTCGCGAGGATCAAATGGATTCCAGAGGCACGTGCCTTTTGCGCGATGCGGGCGATCAACTCCTCGATCTTCTTTCCGGTCACCATCATGAGATCGGCAAGCTCGTCGATGATGATCACGATCAGCGGCATTTCCTCGATCGGTTCCGGCGCCTCGGGCGTCAGCGAGAAAGGATTGGTCAGCGGCTTGCCCGCCTTTTTCGCTTCGGCGACGCGCGCGTTGTAACCGGCGAGGTTGCGCACGCCGAGCGTGGACATCAGCCGGTAGCGACGCTCCATTTCGCCCACGCCCCAGTTGAGCGCGTTGGCTGCGAGCTTGACATCGGTGACGACGGGGGAAAGCAGGTGTGGAATTCCCTCGTACACCGAAAGCTCGAGCATCTTGGGATCGATCAATATCAGCCGCACCTGCCGCGGCTCCGCTTTGTAGAGCAACGATAGAATCATCGCGTTCAGGGCGACGGATTTGCCGGAGCCGGTGGTTCCGGCCACCAACAGATGCGGCATGCGTGCAAGATCGGCAATCACCGGCTTGCCGGCGATGTCTTTCCCCAGCGCGAGTGAAAGAGGGCTTGGGGTATCGTTGTACGTTGCTGAAGAAAGAAGCTCGACCAGGCGCACGATCTGCCGTCGCGTATTAGGCAGCTCGAGACCCATGCACGACTTTCCGGGGATCGTCTCGACCACTCGTATGCTGACGACCGACAGAGCGCGCGCCAGATCCTTCATCAGGTTCACAATCTGCGAGCCCTTGACTCCAATCGCCGGCTCAATCTCGAAGCGCGTGATGACAGGACCCGGGTAAGCCGCAAGCACCTTGACTGCGACGCCGAAGTCGGCGAGCTTGCGCTCGATCAGGCGCGAGGTGAATTCGAGCGTCTCAGCGCTGACCTGTTCCTGCGCCGATGGCGCGTCCTCCAGCAACGCGAGAGGCGGCAACGGCGAATCGGGGAGATCCTGAAACAGCGGTTTCTGCTTTTCCTTGACGACGCGTTCCGAACGCAGCACCTCGAGCTGCGGTGCGACCACGATGATTGGCTCGTGCTCGTCTTCGTTCTCGCGCACCGCCTCGACAAACTGTTCTCGTTCTTCCGCGGCCGCTGCCCCGATCTGCCGGTCTCGCCGTTGTTCGCGCCGTTGCCTTATCCGCGTGACGAAGGCCTCGATGCCGCCGCCAATACGCTCCATCAGTCTCAGCCACGACATGCGCGTGAACAGCGACCAGCCCGCAGCGAACAGGGCGATCAAAACCAGGGTCGCACCGTTGAAACCAAGCGCATGTGCCAAACCTTGTCCGATGAAGTCGCCCAGTGCTCCACCGGGAACGCCAGGCAGCGTGACGGGAAGGTGGTACAGACGCAGCGATTCGAGGGCTGCGCTGGAGAGTAGAACCAGGAGAAACCCCGGGATCGCCAATGCAGGGTGATGCCGCTCTCCATCCTCGGTCTTCAACTGCCGATAGCCGGTGACGACCAGGACAATGCCCGCAAAAGCGAGCCACCAGGCGGACCCTCCGAAGAGGTAGAGCAGCAGGTCAGCGGCCCAGGCTCCGACCACTCCGCCCTTGTTGTGGATCGGTTCCCCGGTACCTGAAAAGGACCAGCCTGGATCGCTTCTCTGATAACTCGCGAGGATGAGGCCCAGATAGCAAAATCCGGCAACGATCAGCAGCCACCAGGATTCCCTGAGCAGCGTAATGAGGCGCGGTGTCAGTCGGGCGTCGCCGACGTTGATCCGGCGTGATCTGCGACCTGCCTTGGCATTAAATATCATGGTGTTGCGGACCATACTTCACACCTGACATCATACCATGGATCGGCGAATTATTGGGCCGGCTTGCGCTTTCCGGGCAAAACCCAACATCAGATAGAATCGAACCGATTTGCTTTCGAATCAGTAGCTAGAAAATATCCCGATGCCCGCCAAACATGCCCGTCTGCTGATCCTTGGCTCCGGTCCGGCCGGGTTCACCGCCGCAGTATACGCTGCGCGCGCCAACTTGAAGCCCGTGCTGATCACCGGTCTCGCGCAAGGCGGTCAGTTGATGACCACAACCGATGTCGACAACTGGCCGGCCGACGCAGATGGCGTTCAGGGACCGGAGCTGATGGCACGCTTTCAAAAGCACGCCGAACGCTTCGAGACTGAAGTGCTTTTCGATCAGATCCATACCGTGAAGCTCACCGAGCGGCCGTTCCGCCTCACGGGGGATTCAGGCGAGTACACATGCGATGCGCTGGTGATCGCTACCGGCGCTTCGGCGCGCTACCTTGGATTGCCGTCGGAACATGCGTTCATGGGCAAGGGAGTATCTGCATGCGCGACCTGCGACGGGTTTTTCTACAAGGGGCAGGACGTCGTGGTCGTTGGAGGCGGCAACACCGCCGTCGAGGAAGCTCTGTATCTTTCCAACATTGCAAAGCGCGTGGCGGTCGTGCACCGGCGCAACAAGTTCCGCGCCGAGGCCATTCTGGTCGATCGCCTGCTCGCCAAGACGGGCAACGGAGGCAATGTTCAGATCCTGTGGGATAACACGCTCGACAGCGTGATCGGCAACGGAACCGGCGTGACCGGCGTGCGCATCAAGCACACGGAGACCGGTGCCATGCGCGAGCTCGAGGTGCAAGGCGTGTTCATCGCCATCGGCCACACACCCAACACCCAACTCTTCGAAGGACAGCTCGCCATGAACAATGGCTACATCAAGGTACTCGGGGGGAGCGAAGGCGACGCGACGGCGACGAGCGTGCCGGGAGTTTTTGCTGCGGGCGACGTAGCTGATCATGTTTACCGGCAAGCGGTAACCAGTGCGGGCACCGGCTGCATGGCGGCGCTCGATGCTGAAGCCTATCTTGAAGCGCTGAGCTAAACCGCACGCCGCAGAATGATACCGAGGCGAGCGTCCATGGCGAAGCTCTCTGACTTGAAGACACTGCTGGCCGACGCGGAGCCCAAACCAGCGACCAAAACAATCGTCTCGGCGCAACGACGGGAGCCCGAGGAAGGACGAAAAAGCACGGCAGAAGAGATCGATCTTGCGGTGGCATTTTCCGACGTGACTCCGCTTGCTCCGCGCAATCGAAGCCTGCGCAGAGTTGCAAGGCCATCGACTGCGCCGGCGCAGCGACTCGCGGATGAAAGCGCAGCGCTGGCGGCGAGCCGGAGCGGAGCCGAGCCGTCGCCTCACTCATGGGACATCGGCCAGGAATTCGAGGGCGGCCAGACGTTCGTGCGCGTCGGAATCGGGCGCGATGTCCTTGCGAAATTGCGCCGCGGGCATTGGGCCGTGCAAGCCGAAATCGATCTGCACGGAATGACGACCATCGAAGCGCGCGACGCTCTCGCTCAATTTCTTTCAGCTTCGCGCGTCCGCGGTTGGCGATGTGTGCGCGTCATCCACGGCAAAGGTCTGACATCGCCAGGTCGGGAACCGGTACTCAAGGGCAAGACGCGCAAGTGGCTCTCGCAGTGGGACGCCGTGCTCGCGTATTCGGAGGCGCCGCGCCACGCCGGCGGCTCAGGAGCGGTGATCGTACTGCTCAAGGCCATGGCGGCGTAACCATCGGCGCCGCTACAGCCGACGATGAGTCAGCGCCGGCAATTCACTGCGTACTGCCGCAATGCGCAGCGGATCGATGTCGCCGAGCACGACGCCAGGGCCTTCTGGCCATTCTGCCATGACGATACCCCACGGATCGACCAGCATGCTGTGGCCGTAGGTGCGTCGGCCGTTGGGATGCACTCCGCCTTGCGCGGCGGCAAGCACATAGCACTGGTTCTCGACCGCGCGGGTTCGCAGCAGCAGATGCCAGTGCGCCTCACCGGTCACCGCGGTGAAGGCAGACGGTACTAGCAGCAGAGCCATGTCGCGATAGCGCCTGTAGAGCTCCGGAAAGCGCAAGTCATAGCAGACCGACAGCCCAACCTTGCCGCATGGCGCCTCGAACGACGCCGGTTCACTGCCCGCTTCGATGGTGCGTCCTTCGTCGTAGCGTTCTTGGCCACGGCTGAACGCAAATAGATGGATCTTGTCGTACCGAGCAACGCGCTTGCCGTCTGGGTCGTAAACGAGCGATGCACTGCGCACGCGCGTCGGATCACTTATCGCGAGTGGAACGGTACCGCCGATCAGCCATATCCGATGCAGCCTTGCCAGATGCGATAGGAAATCCTGTTGCGGTCCTGTCCCGTCGTTCTCGCGCACCGCGACCTTGTCGCGCGCGCTATCTCCGAAAACGCCGAAGTATTCCGGCAGCAGGATGAGTTTCGCCCCCTGCCCTGCAGCATTCGAAACGAGCGGTTCAATAGCCGCAAGGTTGGCTGCGACATCGCTGCCTGACACCGTTTGCACCGCTGCAACGCGAAACATGGACGCGCTCATCTTCGCAGGCCGTCGACCGGCTCGGCGGTCTGAACTCTCTTGGTTCGCTCCACCTGGGGATCCGACCAGGCGCCGCTGACGACGTAGTCGGACGCGAACATTTGCTCGAACGGATCCGATAGCGCCTTCTGGGCGAGCAGCGACCCTGCGCCGATTGCAGCCCCGACGATGGGATTCGCGAACATAAGCGCTGCCGCACCGAGTGACAAGCCCGATGACAGCGTTGGCAGTACATGAATCTTGAGATTCTGCGTTTCGCGCGCGATGTCCGCCTCGCCGGAGATGGAGATGCGCGCCGCAGGGCCGGTGATCTTTAGATTGTCGCTCTTCATCACGCCGTCCTGGATTCGCACGTCGCCGGTCAGCTCGTCGAATGCAAAACCTTCGCCAAACACGTCCTTGTAATCGAATGAGAGCCGCCGCTTGAGCGATTGCAAGGACAGTACACCGAGCAACTTGCCCATTCCCGGATCCAGCTTGATGAAGTGTCCGGGCCCAGTATCGATGTTGAATTTTCCGTTGAGCGACGGATAATCGAAATCCTGCGGGCTGCCCGCCCATGCGACTTGTCCGTGCAGTTGCGCCGACGCGCCGCTGATCGCATCGGGAAGCCCGAATCTCGCGAGATAACCGCCGGCGTCACGCACATCGAGCTTGGCGTCGAGCTCAGTTTGCTGGGATCGGCGGCCGCTGTGCCACCAACCCGTCGCTTCGAGCTTACCGTCGTCGTTGGTGAGGGTCACGCTCTCGATCCGCCAGTCCGTGTCGCTTGGTTGCGCGAGCAGCTGCAGCTTTCCCAGCTCGTGGCCTTTTGCCGTGAACGAATCGGCGACGATGTCGATCGCCGGCCACGGACTCGTCACGCCGTTTTCGAGCTTCGCACTCGGTGTCGGATTGGCCAGCGCGGCAGGCTCCGGTGTCATGAACCGTTGCAGCCTTGCCGTCAGTCGACCACCCGGACGTCCAGGCGCCGCGGCCTGCCAACGTCCGGTGCCGGCGACTTCGCGCCCGCGAAGATCGAATTGCCAGTCGCTTCCGGCGCGTGTCGCAGACACGTGCAGATCGCTGAAGCCGCGGCCGAACACGTCGAGCATCCCGACCGACACGTCGAGACCCGAGAGCGGCAATTCATCTGCGTCGGTGCCGAGCTGATCCTTGAGCACCAGCCAGCCATCGAAGTCGACCGCGTCAACCTCGCCGCGAACCGACAAACCACGACGCTCCGGTTCACCTGTCATCGTGCCCAGAGACAGGAGCGCACGCTCGGCAACTGCTCCGCTGTCGCTTAAGCGCCGATCGATCACCAGCCGACCCAGACGTCCATAGCTCGCCGCGATCATGTCGCGATCCGGCGCAGTGACTCGACGCTCGATTTTCAGCGGCATGCTTTCCGTGGCTGATTTACGCGCAGGGATGGGCAGATCGACAATCGCGCCTTTGAGTGTGGAATCGACCTCGACATTCGACGCCGAGCCGTTGAGC
>VBCY01000437.1 GCA_005882995.1 Betaproteobacteria bacterium | reverse complement strand
ACGCGCGATTCGCCGCCTCATCGGCGAAAGCCGCCACGAGATCCTCCCGGCGACGAGCGATGAGCACCAGATTGTGGCCACGTTCGCTGAAGGCCTTGGCCACGGCGCGTCCGAGATTGCCGGCGGCACCGGTCACCAAAACGGTCATCGCCTCGGAGCGAGAATCAGTGTCCATGGCGCTTGCGCCCTTCATCTATCGTCGAGTCGTCACTGTGTTCAGCCTTCAACGACGCGGGTGCCGCGTGTTGTCTTTCAATCTCATTCAATTGTCGAAGCATGGTCAATATGTCTCTCGCGCAGGCAGTACCGTTCCCGCGCATTCGCCAAAGCCGATGCGACGAAACCCGGACCGCTCGCAGTACCCGTACATGATCACCGTATCGCCATCCTCGAGGAAGGCGCGAGTCTCCCCATTGGCAAGCACAAGCGGTTGCTTGCCGCCGTTGGTGAGCTCGAGCAGCGAACCGCCTTGCCCCGGATCGGGTCCCGACTGGGTCCCGGAGCCGAAGAGATCACCCGACTGAAGATTGCAGCCGTTCACGGTGTGGTGGACTACCAGTTGCGCGAGCGTCCAGTAGCTGTCCCGGAAGTTGGAACCCATCAAGCGTTGTGGTGGCGTCTCCGCCTTGGTCATCGCCGCGGTCCGCAGCGCGACCTGAAGCGCAATGGCGATGCCTCCGGTCTCGCGATTGGCCGGCGAATCGAGGTAAGGCAAAGGCTGGGGATCGCCGTCGGGTCGACTGAATGGGGTCCGGAAAGGTGCGAGCGCTTCGAGCGTGACGATCCACGGTGATACGGTGGAAGCAAAATTCTTCGACAGGAACGGTCCGAGCGGCTGGTACTCCCATGCCTGCACATCGCGCGCCGTCCAGTCATTGAACAGAACTAGCCCGAAGATGTGCTCTTCCGCATCGTCCATCGCTACGGGTTCCCCGATAGCGTTCGGCGTACCGATGAACGCACCAAGCTCCAGTTCGTAGTCCAGCCGTTGCGTCGGCCCGAAGCTCGGTGCCTTGTCGTCGGGCCTCTTGAACTGCCCAAGCGGGCGTCTGAACAACTGCGGACTCACGCCGATAGACGACGCGCGGCCGTGGTAGCCGATCGGAATCCACTTGTAGTTGGGCAACAAGGGATTGTCGGGACGAAACTGCTTGCCGACGTTCGTCGCGTGATAGATGCCGGTGTAGAAATCGGTGTAGTCGCCGATCCGGCAAGGTAGTCCCATTTCCACCTCGGACTGCGCAAGCAGCGACGAACGCAACGAATCGCTGCGATCACTTCCTTTTCGCAGGGCCAGTGAAATGGCTCGCCGCAGCGCTCGTCGCGACCCAGCGTCCGCATGCATCAGAAGGCTCATGTCAGTGCTCGCTACCAGTCCCGCGCGACGCAGGTCGAGAAGCTGATCGCCGATTGCCACACCGATGCTCCAATCCGAATCGGCTGTTCGTCGAAAGCGGCCGAGCGGCAGATTCTGAATGGGGAAATCTGTCGCGGGATCGTTCGCGGACTCGACCCAGCTTGTCAATGCCGGATCGTGGGTCTCGTCAAGGTTCGTGGTCATAAGCCACTCCTACTGTATCGCGAGTCTAGTTCTGTTACGCGGCCTCGATGACGCCGCGGCGGAGTTGGTCGCGCTCTATCGATTCGAACAACGCTTTGAAATTGCCCTCCCCGAAACCGTCGTCACCCTTGCGCTGAATGAACTCAAAGAAGACCGGACCGAGCAGCGTCTGTGAGAAGATCTGAAGCAGCAGGCGACGCTTGTTGCCCGCAGTCGTGCCGTCCAGCAGTATGCCGCGTGACTGGAGCTCGCTGGCGTTTTCGCTGTGACCAGGCAGCCGCTCCTCCAGCATTTCGTAGTAAGTCGCCGGCGGTGCGCTCATCAGAGGCACGCCAGCGTCGCGCAGGCGGTCCACACTGGTTAGCAGATCGTCGGTGAGCAGCGCCACGTGCTGAATGCCCTCACCATTGAACTTCATGAGGAACTCTTCGATCTGGCCGGTGCTCTTCGAGGCTTCTTCGTTCAGCGGAATGCGGATCTTGCCGTCCGGTGCCGTCATCGCGCGCGAAGTGAGGCCGGTGTATTCGCCCTTGATGTCGAAGTAGCGAATTTCGCGGAAGTTGAAGATCCGCTCGTAGAACGCGGCCCAGTAGCTCATCCGGCCGCGATAAACGTTGTGGGTAAGGTGATCGATGACACGCAAGCCGTGTCCCTTGGGATGGCGCTCGACGCCATCGATGAATCTGAAGTCGATGTCGTAGATCGACGTGCCATCGCCGAAGCGATCGATCAGATACAGAGGAGCACCGCCGATCCCCTTGATCGCCGGCAACCGCAGCTCCATCGGGCCCGTCGGCATGTCCATCGGTTGCGCACCAAGCTCGAGAGCACGCTCGTACGCCTGGTGCGAATCCCGGACCCGAAACGCCATGCCGCATGCTGAAGCGCCGTGCTCCGCGGCGAAGTACGCGGCGAAGCTCTTGGGCTCGCGATTGACGATGAAATTGATCTCGCCCTGCCGATACAGCGACACGTTCTTCGAGCGATGACGCGCGACTTCGGTGAAGCCGAGCATCCGCAGAACCGGCTCCAATACATTGGGCGTGGGAGATGCGAACTCGACGAACTCGAATCCCATCAATCCCATCGGGTTGTCGAACAGATCGGCCATCGCGGCGCTCCTCGATCGATTAGGGAAAAACGCTTTTAAGTGCGATATCTTCCACCGGCCATCACGCTGTATCTCGCTCGGCGAGGCGTGCCAGAATCGCCTGCGTATGCGATCCGCACCTGAAGGCGAGCGGCGACCTCGTGCCGATGCAGATTGACGATGGCACAAGCACCGACGTTGTCCTGCTGCCGCTGCTGATGGGAGGGCGCCGACCGGGTGCACGCCAGGCGCTCGCCAGCATCGGCGAGCATCCCGCCCATGATGTCGTTGACCGAAGATCGCGTTCGATCTGGGCCAGGTTGCGAAGAATCTTCCGGGCATGCTCGAGCAGAGTGTTGCCGGCTTTGGTCGGCGCCACGCCGGATCTAGTTCTGACGACGAGCGGCGCGCCCGCAAGCTGTTCGAGCTGTGTGACCCTCTTGCTGATCGCCGAGGCGGTGATGTTCTCGACCTCCGCTGCCTGCGCAATGCTCTTGCATTCGCACACGGCGACAAAGAGCTGCAGCGACGTGAGATCGAACTTGCGCGACATGAACGGTGCCATCATACTGCCAATGCACTACTGCATCCGCGCGGCTGAGGGAGGCCGCGGGCTCCAACGTTCCGATCGCGACCGGGCACCCCGGGCTTCATCGTGCGCCTATCGGACTGTAATAGTGAAGCTGTTATTGTCCAGAAAATCCGAACAATTGGGGCCAAACCATCTGCTCGAGCCTCCTGATTGGTAATACGGCCGCCGAACGTCCTTAGAGAGGACTGAACCAGTGATACCCATCAAGCGCCTTCTGTTGCTGCTGACCCTTGCGCTGGAGGGCGTAGCCCTCCTGACGTCGCAGTCGGTGATCGGGGCCGCGATCGATCGCGACATGGCTGAAGTCACGATTCCCCAGCTTGAGCGGTTCTACGAAACCCGCCGGTACACCGTGACGCAGGTTGTCCGTTGGTACGTCGCGCGGATCGAAAAATACGACGGGATCTATCAGGCGATCGAGCAGCGGGATTTCCAAAGCGCCCTCGCAACCGCCGCGCGGCAAGATGACGAAGCAGCGCGAGTGCGGAATCTCTCCCGACCGCCCTTGTGGGGCGTCCCGATCGTTATCAAAGCCAACACGAGCATTCAGGGGCGAGTGACCACAGATGGCTGGGCGGGGTTCGTCATCACCGGTCACCAACTGATAGCTCCGAAAGACGCGACCATCGTCGCGAAACTACGGGCAGCGGGCGCAGTCATCATCGGACAGACCAATATGCCGGACTTGGCGTTCAGCGATACAACGCGGAGTACTTCTTTTGGACGCACCGGCAACGCTTACGATGTGCGGTACAGCCCCGGGGGATCTTCGGGAGGCGCCGTTACGGCTGTCAGTGCAAACTTAGCGGTTGTTGGCACGGGAACTGACACGAGCAATTCGATCCGGATGCCTGCGTCCACGAGCGCCGTTGTCGGCGTGCTGCCGACGAGGGGTCTGGTCAGCATTGCAGGCATTGCGCCGTTCGACTGGCTGCGCCACGCAATATCTCAGCAAAGATGCGCTGCGGGGCACGCGTTTCGGCGTTCCTGCATTCATTGTCATGGAACATACCCCGGCGCCGGGCGAACCGGTCGGTGAAGACTGGCTGCACCCGCAGACGCGCGCGATGTTCATGAAAGCCGTGGACGAACTTCGCGCGGCAGGCGCGACGGTCCTGTTCGACGATTCCATACTGCCTGAGACATTTCAGCAGGCCACAGGCAAGATCATCACGCGGCCGTACCGCCTCGAGGGAACAGAGGCTTTTCTCAAGGAGTACGGCCCGGCAGAGTACCATTCGTCCGCGGATTACGAGAGGGTGGTAGGTTCACCACTGCCCTACGTCATCACGGGATTGCCGCGCGCTACCGACAGTGCATCTGCACTGCCCTTTCCGCCAGTTCCACAGATGGTCCTCGAGACGGATCCTAATGCCGAGTCGAACTTTTTCGGACCGCAGCGAGGGGCGCTGGCGCTATACAACGATACGCTGGAACGGTTTCACCTGGACGGCTTCGTCTATCCGGCGGCACAGATCCCACCGCCGGATGAAACGATGCCTCAGGACGGGCAACTTAGCAGCGGACCGCACAGTGCGACAGGTTGGGTAAACCGAATAGGGGTGCCCACGGTGGTGGTGCCGGCGGGCTTCTACACGAGCGGACTTCCGTTCGGACTCGAGTTCTCAGCCCGGAGGTGGAAGGACGGCGATCTGCTTGGGTGGGCGTACGCTTACGAGCAGTCGACGAAGCATCGTCGGCCGCCAATTCTTGTCGAGAAAGGGTTACTGGCGAAGAAGGTCAATAAACCATGCGCAAAGTAAGTTTTTTACAGGTCAATGACTTGGTCAAGAACTCCCTTTCCCATGTGCAGTGCACCATTCCGGGCACAGATCGTAAATGCATGTCCCGCCGCGTCCTTGTTGTTTTGTGAATATTCGCGTCGGTTGCGTGAATATTCACCTTTCCTCGGACGACGACTTGACCGATAGTGCGGGTGCGTGGTACTTGGTCCACACGCTTAAAAACTGAAAGGGGGCAGCCCAAATGAATTCACGCAATAGGCAGACGCTGATCGTCGCGGTAGCGGTGTTCGCGGTGGCCGGTCTGGCGATCTACACCGCCGACTTCAAGCCAGACGTACTTAAGAACGCATTCGGCACTCAGGCTATGTCGTCGGCCAACTCCGCGAACGCGGCCAACTCGACGAACGCGGCGAACTCGACGAACGCGGCGAATTCGACGAACTCGGCCAACTCGACGAACGCGGCCAACTCGACGAACGCGGCCAACTCGACGAACGCGGCGAACTCGACGAACGCGGCGAATTCCGCCAACTCGGCGAATTCCGCCAACTCGGCGAACTCCGCCAATTCGGCGAACTCGGCCAACGCGGCGAACTCCGCCAACGCGGCGAACTCCGCCAACTCGGCGAACTCCGCCAACTCGGCGAACTCCGCCAACTCGGCGAACTCCGCGAACTCAGCCAACTCGGCGAACTCGGCCAATTCGAACTAGAATGGCTGTGGTTGCGACAGCATAGGTCGCAGTCCGCGGGAGGTAATTCCCGCGGTCATTTAACCGGCCCCGTCAAGAGCGGTAGTCGATTGGCTACCGCTTTTGGCTTTTGTGCATCTTCGCACGTGGCCTTGCGATGATTCTCTCGACCCCATGAGTTATTCCATCCTCGTCGCCAGCATCGTCCCGCTTGCGCTGCTTTACCTGATCAAGTGGCTGAATTTTTTCGAGACGCACCGCGTCAGGCTGATATTGCTCGCACTGGCGTGGGGGGCTATCTCGACAGAGCTCTCTTACCTCGTGGACCACCCATTGAAGCTCGTTCTGGGAAGCTACTTCGTGGGGGTCCACTCCGCGCCCATTGTCGAAGAGATCTTCAAGTCGCTCATTCTGCTTTATCTCGTTCGCCGCGCAGATACTTCGTTTTTCGTCGATGGGGCGGTCTATGGCTTCGCTTCCGGTATTGGCTTTGCCATTGCGGAGAACATGCTTTACTTGAGCCGTGTGGATTTGGACACAGGGGTGGTTGTTGCTACCTCCCGCGCCTTCGTGGCTTCGGTTTTGCACGGCAGCACGACGGCGATGGTGGGTATGGCGCTTGCTGGGTTTCCCCTCGGTCGCGTGAATCATCCGCTGCTTCGCTGGCTCATCGGTCTTGCAGTCGCGATTACGATCCACACCACCTATAACAGCACCGCGTTCCACCACTTTGTCTTCGGGCAAACGGGCCTCTTGGTCCTCGCTGCTATCGCCTTCGGCGCGCTGCTACTGGTCGCCGGAGCGGTGCTATGGGGCCTGCGACTGGAGCGCCGCCGGCTGCGCAAAGCGCTTGGGATAAAGGCGGGTGCATCGAAAGGCGAAGCAAGGGTCATCCAACATATCGACGATCTTGACGAGTTGCTTGCACCCGTGGAGAAGCGCTTCGGAGAAGTCAAACGCGAACAGGTTGCGAACGCGCTCCTGCTCGGCGCACAACTTGCAATGAAACAGGAGCAATTGAAGAAGACCAGAGACCCGGAGCTGCGTGCAGAACTCGCTCCTCAAGTGACGGAGCTGAAACGGGAACTGAAGCAGGCGCGTCACGACGTGGGCATCTACGTTATGTCGTATGTGCGCTCGATCATGCCCAAGACATCTTGGTCGATGTGGGCGCGGCTCGAACAGATCATGGCCAACACCGAGGCGCCGACCAGCAACTTGTGGACCACACTCCAGTCGAAGCTTGTCGGGCATAATGTGACGGGCGCGAGATTGCACGATCGGATTCAAGCTGAGTTGGATGCTAGGGCCAGTGCTGCCGCACTGGCGATCGAAGGCGAACAGTAGCTTAGGCAGAGATTCTCCGATTAGGAGAATCCATAAAAACAACGATGCAACTACAGATTCGATAGGGAGGCAAAGAGTGAAGTGTTTCTTCGACGATAACGAGGCAGTCGGCGTGTGTCGCTTCTGCGGGCGCGCCGCTTGCAAGGAGCACGCGGAGAAGCGCCTGCCCTACATCTCGACGATTTATGTCGGAGCAAGCAACACGCCGAAAGCTGTGGTAGTGGCGGACGCACTCTGGTGCGGGCATTGCAAGCCCGAAGCCCAGCCGGTTCCGATGCCGGAAATCTACTAAGCGACTTCAATCACAGCAGCAAATTTTCAATCTGCGCGTACGCCTTGCGCGCGCTGTCCAGGTTTCGCTGAGCCTTTTTGATCTTGGAAGCGTCGCCGCTCGCTTGCGCCTTTTCGAGCTCCGACGCGCGCTGTTCGATTCTCTTTTGCGCTTGATCGAGCGCGACCTTGTGCTTCTGCTTCAACCTTCGTCGGTGCAGCGCGCGATCTCCCGGCGCTGTCGCTCGAGGTTGGCGAGCTTGGTTGCAGTGCCCTTGGCTTTCGGCATCTCGATTTCCGCGTCGAGACGGCAAGCCTTGGCGGCGCAGCCCTCCAGCTTGTCGCATGACGCGGCCGCCCCGGCCGGCGGCGCGGCGACAAACGCCGGCGACAGCCCGGCGCGATCTGAATGGAACCTCGAACGCTCATGTTCTCTCCCGGCTCGAATAAGACCGCGAGGATTCTAGTGCGCTTTCTCGAAATGGTCGACACGCGGACCCTCAGCCGCCTCGCTGCCACGCGGCGGACTAATCCCACAGGGAGAGGCGACACAAATAAACCCTCTACCCGCGAGCGAGAGCATAGTGAGCGAAGGGACCTCGTTTCTCGCGGTTCGTCACGGACGACCCGGGAACGTCCCTTTGCGGCACAATATGCATGAGCCGCGCGGGACGCCAAAAGGACATGGTGACACGTCTTGTCAGCGCCGCTCGCAATCTCAATCACAGGGAAGGATGAAACATGAAAATCGATAACGGGTTCCTGCGGCTGGCATCGGTCGCCGCGTTTTGCTTGCTTACGATGATGTCCGCCGGTGCCGCCGCGCAGGACAAGCCGTGGACCGAGGGAACGGTATGGTCGGTGAGCATGATCCGCGTGAAGGCGGGGATGTTCGACGTCTACATGCGCGAGGTGCTACCGTTGCGCAAGAAGATCAACGAGGAGGCCAAGAAGCAGGGGTTGCTGCTGTCGAGTCGCATCCTGTCCGGCAATGCCAACGGACGCGACGATTGGGACGTGATGTTCCTCGACGAGTACAAGAACTGGGCGGCCTTCGACGGCATCACGGCGAAGTACGACGCGATCGCGAAGAACGTGATCGGGACGGAGGAAAAGCAGGTGCAGCTCATGACCAAGCGAACGGAAGTGCGCGAAATCATGGGCGATAAGCTCATGCAGGAGATCGTACCCAAGTAAGCGGTTGACCATCGCCGATCGCAGAATCGACAAGGGCTCGCCGTGCGGGCCCTTGTCTTTGGAGGTGTCCTGCTCGGAATCAGACCCGACGAACACTGTCCGCTCGGATTGAACCGTCAGCGACGCGGAAAGCGGTCACCTCCCTATGACTCCTGGGTGGGAGCTATCGACCCACATAGGCCAGTTGACGTTCCGTAAAGCCGACGCTCAGGCTGCGAAGCAGACGTTCAACGGCACGAGGAAAAGATGCGGCGCCACCAAGGCCGTCGCCTTGTTGATGTCTTGGGTGGCGAGAATCGAACTATTCAGCATCCGTACCCAAGGAGAAACACTAGTTCCTGGTGCCATGGTTCAGTCGTGCCACCATTGTTACCACTTCATACGGCCGCGCGATCTCGCCAAAAAGCTCCGCCATTCGCTCACATGCCGTCATGAAATTCGTCACTCCGCCCCCTCTTGATCAGTTGCCGCGCGAAAACCACTTGGCGTAGATATCTTCATAGGTCCCGTCCGCGTAAGTCGCTAGCAACGCTTCGTTGATCTGTTTGCGCAGCGGACTGCCTTCGCGGACGACAAAGCCAATCTTATAGGGCCGGAATATCGGGCCGACGACTTGCAACACGCCCTTGCCGCGCTTCGCGGCCAGGTATTGAAGGGCCGCCGAATTGAGAACGACGGCCTGCACCTCGCCTTGCGTGAGCATTCGGATTCCCTCGTCGGGGTTCGCCATGCGTGTAAACGGCAGTCCAAGCCCAGTCAGATAATCGCCGGCAATGGTGCCCGGGGTTGCGGCAATCGTTTTGTCTGGCAAGTCAGCCGGACCCCGAATCTCCGACTGGAAGCGCGCTACGATTTGCGATGACGTTACCGTCGCCGTGAGTTGGGCGACCAGAACGACGCCCAGCAGCCACATAGCGACGACCGCAATCCGCTTGATCACATTGGGGGCGTCACGATCGCCATGTTCGCCTGTGGCAATGATCAACATGGACCCCCACAGACCTTCACCAATTGCCGGCAGGTATTTCTTGCGGAAGTTTGGGTTGTTGCGGCGCTCGATGAGCCAGAGCACGTTGGCGAGCAGCAGCATGATGAGGATGGCGACGCCAAACAGCTCCCCGATGGCCGCCCACGGGATGGAATCGAACAACTCGAGCAAGCGGCCTTCGCGCTGGGCGCGCACCATGATCTGCAGGCCCGACTCCAGATACGGGTGCGAGAAATCAACTCGCTTCTCGTCCTCCGGCGTCATGACGAGCAGACCGATTGCCACGTCGGCTTCGCCCCGTTCGACCTTCGAAAACCGATCGGCAGCCGCGACGACTTGCAATGTGGAATCGACATGCATCCGGCGCGCCACCGCATCCCAAACGTCGATACTGAAGCCCGCCAGCGGGTCGATGGCCGGCAGCACGAAGGGCGCGATCGGCGTGGTAACTACGCGAAGCGGCCCATTCACTGCCGGCGCGGTAGTCGCGGCGTGGACATGCGGTACGGCGAGGTGCAGCGCAAGCAGTAAGGAGCCGATTGCGCAGCGCAAGGCCGGGCCGGATCGGGGACGTTGCGCCTGTTTCTCCATAGCGGCCGTTCGAGCACGCCCCTTCATGGGTTGGCTTGCTCCACTCTGGAATTGCCGTTCTCGCCGGGCCGCGCCGCAAGCTCGCGCAGGATCCCGACCAGCTCGGTGTGCGCGGGCGAGCCCTTCTCGCTGATGACCTCGACCGGATTGGCCTCGGTCAGCCGGTTGAGCCGCGCGAGCAGGCGGATACGTTGGCGCCTTGTGAGCTTGGCCTCGGACGAGTGCCAGCGCAGGAACAGTCGCGGCAGCTCGCCGTCGCCGAACAGTGTATTGAGCTCGTGGGCCGTCACGTAGACGAGAAACAGCACCATTAGCCAGATCTGGATCGCCAGAAAACGCGGCCACGAGAATTGCGCGACGAGGAAGTTCGGGAAATCGTCGAGAGCCCCGCCGTCGTGCAAGAAATGCACCAGGAATTCGGCGAGGCGGAACACGAACACGCACAGCCAGTAGATCGCGGACTTGAACAGAATAGGCTGCATCAACGGCGCACCGTCGAAACGGTGCATCAAGCGCAGGTTGTCGACCACCAGCACCGCCTTGCCGACCAGCAGCGCGAGGAGTGTCGCGGCGAAGAAATTGGTGAACGGAATGCCCTGCTCTTGCAGCGTCTCCCAGCGCGTGAATAGGATCAAGTTGAAGCCGAAGAAGAAGAAGATGGTCGGCGGCAGCACATGCTTCACCTGCACGAGCCACCACTGGGAGGCGCGTCGCCAGAATGGCGCTGGCGCTCCCGGGGTGGCGGGAACGGGCGACATCATGGCTTGCCTCCGGCGATCGCGGGCATAACGCGTTCAACCTACTACAATTGGTAGTCCGCTAAATGAGGGACAACCATTTCGTATTCTTGCGGGCAAGTGGAGACGATCAGGTCCGTAGCCCAAGTTTCCGCAAAGCAACCGGGCTAGCCCAAACGCCAGAACCGAGAAATTTCTCGTCATCCAAGTTGCTACTTCGTTACGGCCCCGCCTTGGCGCGACCTTCTGCGTACTTACTTGCCGGATTCGCGCTTGCGTAAGGTGCGCCACCCGATTGGTGAGGGCACGCACCGCAGCGTAGGGAATGCAGATGAGCACCGGCCCGACCACCAGGGCAGCGGCTGGATGAACCTCCCCGTAGATAAGCAATTGGGCCACCGCATCCAGCACAATCCCGATGGCGATCAGGTCGCGGATCGCCGCCAGCCCACTGCGTAGCAGTTCCTTGCGATCTACCCCGCCCGCGAGCAGACCATAGAGGTACGGCGGACGCCCCGCTCGGGCGTCGCCCATACCGCCGCGCCATCCCAGAAAGATGGCAACCAAGGGCTGAACTACGAAACGGAATCGCCCCGGACCGGTGAAACGCTGCGGCAGTTCATCCAGAAACTCGCGCGAGAACAGATACACGCGACCGCTCTCGAACGTGTCGCGCACTGCGGACGGGATCGCAGCGACCAGGATCAGCACGGCCAGGGCGGTCACGATGGTGCTGATGGTGCTGATGGTGCTGCGGGTCAGTTTCATGTTAGTGCCCTCCACCGACCAAGACGGTTACAGGGTGGCGTGCATTATTGGAACAGATAAGGCATCCGCCTGAAAGCAGTCGTACTCTGTAATCAAACGTAGACGTCAATGCTCCATGTGCGCTTCGATGCGGCCCTTGCGGATGGCGTCCATGAAGGTGGCGTGGTCGCGCTCGGCCTGGTCGGCGTAAAGCTTCGAGAATCGCGCGATGGCGCGGTCGAAGATGTCTCGCTTGCCGAGATAGCCGGCGATCATCGCGGCATCGCCCGAGCGCGCATGCGCGCGGGCGAGCGTCCAGCCGCACGCTGCGGCATACTCGATCATCATGGTCTGATTGAAAAGTTCCACCATGGGCTTGATCTTCATGTCGCGCAACTGGCGCACGTAGAAATGGCGCCCGCGCTTGCCCTGCGTCCAGCCGAGGAAGATATCGCTCGCCGATTGCATCAGGCGCTGTCCCATCACAACGCGCTGGCCATGGTTCGGGTAGGCGCTCTTGCCGACGTAGGGCTCCAGCACCGACGCGCGTGACTCCTTGACCTGCAGGAATAGTGGATCGTCGTCTTCGGCCATCATCAGGATCACGCCACAATAGGTGCCAACACTGCCGACGCCGACCACCTTCAAGGCGAAATCCACCAGCCGGTAACGGTCGAGCAGGATCCTGCGATCGTCCGGAAGCGTCTTCCGGTAGGAAGCAAAC
>VBCY01000436.1 GCA_005882995.1 Betaproteobacteria bacterium | reverse complement strand
TACCGGTGAAGCATGGCAAGCACAGAGCCGATTCCCGGATCGCGCAACGCCACTGAAAGACTAGGCCTGTCGGAATCGGCTGAGCCAAAATGGGCTCGCAGTGCTTCGATGAACAAGATATCGGCGAGCCGCGTAATGACAGCCTCCGCCCCGGGAAGACCTGCAGCCGATTCGCGCTTCAGAAAATCGAAAACGGATCGTACCCACGCATCGACGCCGGGCCGGCGACCCTGAAGATGAATGACCTTAGGCAGTACCGCCAGAAGCGGGTTAGCCGTACGCTCCTCGAAATTGAAGCCGCCACATAGGAGAACGCACTTCGCCCCGTCGCCACCGGCTTGAAGCGTCCCTCGACGATATCTCTTTGCGGTCGCAATCATATCCTCCAGCTTCAGCACTTTTGAACCGGGCGAATCCCGCATCGTATGTTGGCTTCCGTGCGGTAAAACGACGAGGTCGCCGGCAGACACCCAGATTCGCCGGCGATCAGAGCCAACCTCGAGACAAGCTTTGCCGGTCAGCAATATGTGGAAGTTGGCGAAGTCCCGTCCTCCCATCTGAAAGCCCCAGGGTGCCGCAAGCTCTGACCGGCATATGAACATGCCGCGAAATCGGACCACCTGTAGGATCTCGCTCACGGAATCGTGTTCGATCGGCGCAGACAGCCGCTGGCCGTCAGGTCGGTGGTTTTGCGCGGTGGTGGCCATCGACGAGACTCCCTCGTGAACGATTCGTCCAAAAATTTGAATGGCCGGCTGTGGCCGTCCATGCGCGCTCGCAATAGGCTCTTCGAAACTACGCGAGTAAAGTGGATTTGCTCGCCGTTCGTGAAATCGCTGTAACGGAGGACGAGAATGGCAAACGCCGGCCAGGTCGTGCAGGGCTTCATGGGAGCCATGGGAAAGGGAGACTTTGCCGTGGCAAGAAAATATTTGCACGAAAATCTGTCGTTTCGAGGCCCGATTGATGCCTTCGACAAGCCCGGGTGGACATGAAGAAGATGTTCGTGGACGGCAACGACGTGTGTCTGCTCTATGATCTCGTGACCAATACGCCTGCCGGAACGTCATTCGTTTGCGAGTGGATGCAAGTGAAAGATGAGAAGATCGCTGCCATCCGCGTTGTCTTCGACGCGCGACCTTTCGCGGCGATGTTCGGCGCAAGGTAAAGCGTGTGCCGGGCGCTTCAGAGCAATGACGAAGAGGCCGTACTTCACGTCCGACCTCTTCTCATTCCTGAGTGATCTCAGGAGACACAACGAGAGGGGTTGGTTCGAGCAGAACAAGCGTCGATATGAGGCGATCGCCAGAGACCCGGCGCTGAGATTCATAGCCGATGCCGGCCCTCGTCTCGCCGATCAGCCCCTATGTCGTTGCCGATCCGCGCCCCGTCGGCGGCTCGATGATGCGGATCTACCGCGACATCCGGTTCTCGGAGGACAAGACTCCCTACAAGGACGGGCATTGGGATGCATTTTT
>VBCY01000433.1 GCA_005882995.1 Betaproteobacteria bacterium | reverse complement strand
TTGTCCGGCCAGGCCTGTGCAGCCGCATGGGCGCACAGCGCGAATGCTGCGATCAACGCGACGATGCTGCGCCCCGTTGCTGAAGTGATCGTCATGATGCCTCCTCTGTTGTGTCTTTGGAAACTTCAGTGGTCCGCGATAAGGACGACGAATCGGTTCAGGCGACGTCCACTTCGACAAGCGTCGAAACGGACGCCTGCAGCGCGCCGTTCAGCGCGTCGCGCAAGTGCTGCGCGTCGCTCACGTTTACGCCTTGGCAACCCTGCCCGCGCGCCAGCTCGACGAAATCGATGTCGGGCAGCTCGGTTCCGGGCAGGGCCTCGTTTGAACCGAAGCCGAACGTCGGCGCGAACTCCTGCAGCGCGGCATAGCGCCGGTTATTGAGAACGATGAACGTGATCGGCAGCGCAAGCCGGGCGGCGCTCCACAACGCCTGGATCGAATACATGCTCGAACCGTCGCCGATCAGTCCGATGACTTTCGCGCCCGGCTTGCCCAGCGCAATGCCCACGTAGAACGTTTCGCTGCGCAGGATCGGCAGATAGCTCTGCATCGCCTGCCGCGAGCTAGGCGCTTCCTCCACGACGATCGACGCAGGATCACGGATCTCGGCAAGCGTCTGCATGACGAAGGCAACGGACATCGGTGTCGAAGGCTCGACGCGCGGCAACTGGCGGCGCGGGTCAGGTCGCCCGCGCGGGCGCGGGGCCGCTCGCGCGAGCAGATCCAATACACCGAGGCGAATGCTACCTACCGCGGACGTACCCTGCGGAGTCCAGGCGGCGATGCTCGGATCGTCGATCAGTTGCACGAGTCCGGCACCCGCGGGAAGATGCGGGCCGGCGCCTTCGACGTGGTAAGTGAACGCCGGCGCGCCGAGCGCGAAGATGACATCGTGTCCCGCGAGAAGATTCACGATCTTCTCCCGTATCGGCGGAAGGAACCCGGCAAAGAGCGCATGATCTTCGGGGAAGCTGCATCGTCCCGACATCGGTGCCACCCAGACCGCCGCGTTGTGACGTTCGGCAAGCCGCACCACGTCGTTCCAGGCGCCATCGCGATCGACCGCGGCGCCGACGACGAAAGCCGGGCGCAAGGATGCGTCGAGCGCCTCGCCGATAGCGTCCAGCACACGCGGCTCGGGCCGGATCTCGGTGCTCACGACACGCGCCGCGACTCTCTCGCAGGGCTTCCCCCAGTCATCGACCGGAATCGAAACCAGCACCGGTCCGCGCGGCGGCTGCATTGCGGTGTAGTAGGCGCGCGCGATGGCGAGCGGAACATCCTCGGCGCGCGCCGGTTCCGAGCTCCATTTCACGTACGGCTTCGGAAGCTCCGTGGCCTGGGCTGAAAACAGGAAGGGGTCATACGGAAGGATCGAGCGTGCCTGCTGGCCCGCGGTCATGACGAGCGGCGTGCGATTCCGGTACGCGGTAAAGATGTTGCCCATCGCGTGACCCACGCCCGCGGCAGAATGCAGATTGACGAAGGCGGCGTTGTGCGTCGCCTGCGCATAGCCGTCCGCCATGCCCACGACGACCGCTTCCTGCAGGCCCAGCACATAGCGGAAGTCCTTGGGGAAGCCTCGAAACAACGGCAACTCCGTGGAGCCGGGATTGCCGAAGATCGAGGTCATCCCAAAGGCGCGCAACAAGTCCAGGACGGTGGCGCGGACGGTCATCGGGATATCGGCGTCTTGCATGAGGCTAAGGCGCGAGCATGCCGCTTCGAGACCGCATTATGGGCTCCAGGGGGTCTCGCCCTAACTGCCTGGCGGGGATCGGTCAGATGTCCCGCAGGGATACCGGCGGTAAGGCCGCCACTCTCCGATGTCGTCGTCGGCTGGTTGTCGGAAAGGCTTACAGCCTCCCCCGAAAGTACTGGCGAGCCGTGATCAATCAAATGATTTTTCACATTGTTTTCCGAGGGGCACGCTTGATGCTCGATTAATACAACAGATACCCATCTTGGCAATTGGTCCAGGGGGACGGTTTATTGTGGGAGACAGAACGTGAGCCTGTGCCGATGGAAACGCGTGATTGCCTGCGCCTGCTTCGCCGCTCCAGTCGCCTCCGGAACGGCGATGGCCGGGTCGACAGGGCAGGAACGCGTGCAACCCGGCCTTTGGGAAATCACCTTTGTGCAAGACGGAACGGGAACACCGAGCATCAGTACCTACTGCATTACACCACAAGCGGCAAAGGTCATGAGCAGCGACGCCGCGACTGTTCAAGTGTACGTTGAACAAGCCGTTTCAGAAGAAAACAAGGGTGTCTGCACAGTCAAGAATTTCAAGTTACGAGGGAACACGCTCTCTCTGCTCAAAGCGTGCGGCTCAGGCGAGTCCGCGTTCACGATATCGCTTGTACGGACTTACCATGGCGACACCGCCGAAAGCGAAGTGGTGTCGAAGGCGGGTGAACGCGAGGTTCACATCAAGAGCAAGCAGCGGCGCGTCGGCGTTTGCTAGCAATGCATGCCGATGATGAACACCCGCGAAATAAGTCTTCGATCGCTGCGTGCCACATAGCAATTGTGTGACATCCGCTTGTTGACCGTGTACCGCATAAGATAGGGCACGTGTCAACGCTTTGTAGCTCCCCCCGGCTATCTCTGTTCGCCTCAGCGACTGCGGCGAAAGTCGTCGTCACGTGATCCAGATCAGATCATGCAGCATCCGGTGCGACTGACGGCG
>VBCY01000434.1 GCA_005882995.1 Betaproteobacteria bacterium | reverse complement strand
CGACAGCTCGCGGACCAGGTCGCGCAGCTTGGGGCCGTCTACGCCGCGCAAACGCGCCGCGACGTCACGGCCCTGCACATTGACGCCCTGTCGCGCAACTTCGGCGAAGCGCTCGAGTTGCTCTCCGATATCGCACAGCATCCCACCTTTCCTCTCGATGAGATCGAGCGCCAGCGCAAGGCGCTCCTCAACGAAATCGCGGAGGCACGAGAGCACGCCGGCGCACTCGCCGACGCCGCGCTGGCGCGTGCGCTCTATGGACCGGCGAATCCCTATGGGCGCACGGCACTGGGCACCGAAGCTTCGGTTGCGGAGCTGGGGGAAGCAGACCTGCGTTCCTGGTGGCAGCGCTGGTTCAGGCCGAACAATGCTGCGCTCGTCGTCGTAGGCGACGTCGATCCGGCCAGCTTGCGAACGCTGGTCGAAAAGCAATGGAGCGGTTGGAGCGCAACCGATGACTCCATCGCATCCGCAATGAGCGCGCCCGTCGCTACCACCAAGGCCCGCGTCGTCATCGTCGATAAACCGAACGCTCCGCAAACCGAGTTGCGAGTCGGCCGCATCGGCGCAGCTCGCACCACCAGCGACTACCCTGCGTTGCAGGTCCTCAACGAGGCGTTAGGCGGCGCCTATACCAGCCGTATCAACCTCAATCTGCGCGAAGAGAAGGGCTACACCTACGGAGCGGCGTCGCGCTTCGAGTACGGTCGCGTCCCCGGGCCGTTTGCGGTTCGTACCGCCGTACGTGCAGACACTTCCGGGCCCGCGATCAAGGAGATCCTGCACGAGCTCAAGCACGCCGAATCGACGCCCTTCGCACCCAACGAGCTCGCCCGCGCCCGTGGCTCCCTGGAGCAATCTCTACCGGGCCTCTTCGAAACCAACGGCGCCATCTCGGCATCCTTTGGAGAGCTCTTCGCGTACGGGCTCCCTCTCGACTATTACCGCAGCCTGCCTGCAGGCTTCTCCAAAGTGGATTCGGCGATCGTCGAGAAGCTCGCTCGACGTTATCTTGATCCATCGTCGATGGTGATTATTGCCGTCGGGGATCGCAAACGGATCGAGGCAGACTTGAAGCCGCTGGATCTCGCGCCGACCGAAATCTGGCAGGTCAGCGGCACGCTTTACTGAGGCGCAAGGAACTCCCAGCGCTCGTCGGCAGCAGCACTCATGAATTACACGACGCTGATCTCCACTTCCGATCTGGCTCAGCATCTGGAAGATCCGGATTGCGTGATTGTCGACTGTCGGCACAATCTCGCCGATCTCGCCGCGGGCGAGAACGCGTATCGCAAAGCACATCTCCCCGGAGCGCATTTTCTGCACCTGGACCGGGATCTTTCGGGCGTCAAGACGGGGCGCAATGGCCGTCACCCTCTCCCGGAGGTGAATACTCTTGCCGCTGCGCTCGGACGCATTGGCGTGGATGCGTCCAAACAGGTCGTCGCCTACGATCAGAACTACGGCATGTGGGCATCCCGACTGTGGTGGTTGCTGCACTGGCTTGGACATGAGCGCGCGGCGGTTCTGGATGGCGGCGTCGACAAGTGGGTGGCCGAAGGACGACCGTTGACCGCGGAATTGCCTCCTGAGCGCTTTACCACTTTTGTTCCAAGTCCGGCGCCGGTGAATGTCTCGGCCGAGGAGATCCTGCGTCACCTCGGCGACGGTGGCATGACCATCCTGGACGCACGCGCTCGTGAACGCTACCGCGGCGACATGGAGCCCATCGATCCGGTCGCCGGCCATATACCCGGCGCGATCAATCGTCCCTATACGGTTAACCTGACACCGCAGGGAACCTTCAAGCCCGCGGCGGCGCTGCGTCACGAATTCGAAGCCCAGCTCGGCGGGCGCGCTCCGTCATCGGTGGTCCACCATTGCGGATCCGGCGTTACCGCTTGCCACAACCTGCTGGCGATGGCGGTGGCAGGGCTCCTCGGCTCACGGCTCTACCCGGGCTCATGGAGCGAGTGGTGCGCGGATCCATCGCGGCCGATCGCCCGCGGCGGGTAGCGACGGGTCCCGCCTTCGCCGGAACGCTTCTGCGTCGTCCTCGCGCGCGTTTCATCCCCGCTTCCTGGCGCTTCGTCGCTTGTTTCTTGAGACGCTCGCACCAGGGCCGTAATCTGCAGCCGTTGGGCCGCCAAATCTTGAATCCGCCGGCGGTGCAGGCAGCATCCAATGGGCACAAGGAGCGATTATGGATACCAGGATGAAGGCAAGATTGATGGGCGCCATTGGCGGCATGCTGTATGTCGCGTGGACTACGGCGGACGCCGCGACTCTGCATGCGTTCACCCCTTTATTGGCGGATTCAACCTTAGGAGCGGCGCTCATTGAGTTTGTCGCAGCCGGCGCGGCATTGGGCGCACTGGGCTTTGTGCTCAAGCTCGTTGCGGCACGCCTCAGCAAGCGAGGACGGGCGAGCTCGCGGCCCGCATCGGCGCCAGCTTCAGATCGAGACGTCGTCGTAGCGTTGCCGGCAGCGGCCGATGCCACTGCGTCGGAGTTCGATGACGTCAGGCGGCCGGTATTTGCGCCGGTCATTTCACTGACTGAGGCTCAAGTTCAGCGGCAGCGCGCCGCCCGTACTCGCGAACGGCGCAGCGCCACCTTGTATAGCGCATAGTCATTCCAGGGTCCTCCAGAGGTGCCGCGGCGCGAGCCGCGGCTTTTTTCTGAAGTCAGGCTTCGCCTGGCGCGCGCCACTCATCGAGCAATCGGTAACGGGGGGCCTCGCTGCCAAGCTGGGAAGCCACCAGCGCGAATGAGTCGATGTTCCATGAAACAGGGTCTATCAGCCGCCGCCGTACTACGATGCTGGCGCGCCGCGCCAGGGTCAAATGGGGCGAGAAGGGACGCGCATCGGGCGGAATTCCCGTGGCAGCGAGCCGACGGACAAGCTCGGCCTGCAACGACACGACGTTCGCCGGAGGCGAGCTCGCGCCGAGCCAGGCAATGCCGGTTTTGCGGAAACATCCGATCTCATCTAGTTTCAGTACACAGGGCTGGTTGCGGATCGCCGCGGCGAGCGAACGCAGTTCCGGAACGCTCGCAACAGGCTGCGTTCCGAGGAAGGCGAGCGTCACGTGGATGTTGTCTGATGCAACCGCCCGCCCATGGGATTCGGCGGCGACCTGTCTTGCCAGCTCGCCGATGATTGTTCGCGTCGCAGCGTCGGGCCACAAGGCGAAGAAAAGCCGCAGCGTCGGAACCGGCATGTCACGATAGTAAGCATGTCACGATACTAAAACAAACGGCGCGGCAGCCTGCTGCTGCCGCGGCAAAGCGGATGAAGCTGGGCACTGGCGCGAGGTAGTTTCGGTCTAGTCGCGGAAGTGCGGGCCTTGATCGCTCCCGCGTCGACCAATGTGTGGTCCTGCTATCCGAGGATCTCGAGTATGGTTG
>VBCY01000435.1 GCA_005882995.1 Betaproteobacteria bacterium | reverse complement strand
GCGGTTCCCGAGCACTCGGGCAATGAAACTGCGCTTTCGACCACGCTGTATTTTGCAATCGGCGAGATTCTCTATCTCTTTTGGGGAACGCTTGCCAACGCGTTGCTGAATGGGCGCTATCGCGTGCAGATGCTCGCCGATACGTTGCTTTCGCTTGCGCGCGTTATGCGTACGCAGGCAAAGCAGTTCGCGACGACGGCGACTGTCGCGAGCGACGATTCGCAGCCGTTGATTGGGACGCTCCTTCAACAGCAGGCGGCATTGGCCGACGAAGTGCAGTTGGCTCGTAACATTCTGCTCGAGTCGCCTCGTACGGCGCGTCGGCAGCAGCTAGCAGGGATGTTTACGCAAGCGCTAGAGCTGCGTGACCACTTGCTCGCTTGCGAGCTCGACCTCGACGAGCTGAAGTCACGTTCCGGTCACGCTTCGGCATTGAACGATCTTAGCGAAATACTGACGGCACTTGCCGAAGCAACGGAGCGTCTCGCCGATGCACTGCTGTTCGGCCGCCGCCCAGAGCCCTATGTCAGTCTTCGGCCCCGACTCGCGGCGCTGCCGTGGGGCGAACCTGGTGCGTCGACGAAGAGAATTGGCGAAGCTTCGCCAACAGCTCTCGCTCATAGCCTCGCGAACCGTGTCGGTCACGTCGATGACGAGATTCGTCGCCTCTTCGAAATTGCGAGAGGCGAGAGACGGCCTGACCTTGCGGTCGTGCGGGCAGCGTGGGAAATGTTCGTCAGCCCGACAATGTGGTCATGGCAGCCGTTAATGACCCTTTGGCAATGGGACGCTCCGCCACTCCGCCATGCGATTCGCGCTGCGCTTGCTGTCGGAACCGGATACGCAATCG
>VBCY01000432.1 GCA_005882995.1 Betaproteobacteria bacterium | reverse complement strand
CCACATCCATGTAGCCTTCGACGACCACGGCCGTGCCCGCAGTACGGATCGCCGGTCGCGCCTGAAACAGCCCGTAGAGCTCGTGGCCTTTCACGAACAGCGGCGTCTCCGGGGAATTGAGGTACTTCGGTTCCCCCCGATCGAGCACACGGCCACCAAATCCGATCACCCGCCCACTGGAATCGTGAATGGGAAACATGATGCGATCGCGAAAGCGGTCGTAGCGTTTGCCGCCTTCGCCCGTGACGACCAGGCCCGCAGTCTCCAGCGACCGGTCCTGGTAGTCAGGGAAAGCTGCAGCCAGCGGCGGTAGTCGATGGCGCGAGGGGATTCCTTGAGCTGTGCCCGGTAGAAGCGCGCCGCCTCGAGGAGCACACCGGAGAGATCGGCCGCCTGTTCGCGAACCGTCGCCATGCCCGTCGATTCAGCTCGCGGCACGTCGAGCCCGGCATCCCGCGCCAACTCTTCGACAGCGTCCGGGAAGGACTTGCCGCCATACTCCATGAGAAATCCAACGGCCGTTCCGTGGGCTCCGCACCCGAAGCAGTGATAGAACTGCTTGGAGGGACTGACGGTGAAGGACGGCGTTTTTTCGGTATGAAACGGGCAGCAGGCCGCAAAATTGGCCCCCGCCTTTTTCAAGGGTACATAGCGGTCGACGACCGAAACGATGTCGACCCGAGCCAACAGGGTCTGGATGAAATCGTTGGGAATCATGGCTTTAGGCCCCACAAAGCCATGATCATCGGCAGGCGCTTGGGGCCCATGTCCCCATTATAGGCGAGGATTTCAGAGACGCGAGTCGAACGAGTGTTTCAAGGAGCGTCGTTGCGACCTCAGCCGGAGAGTTTCGCCTTGACCTTGGCCGAGACCTGAGCCATATCGACGCGGCCGGCAAGCTTTGGCTTGAGTGCCGCCATCACTTTGCCCATCGCAGCCATCCCGCCGGCATCTTCGCTGGCGATGGCGTCGGCGATGGCATCGTCTACTTCGGCCTCGGACATCCGTTGCGGGAGGTAGCTCTGCAGCAACTCGATTTCCGCGCGCTCGGCAGCGGCCAGTTCGGGTCGTTTTCCCGCCTCGAAGTGCACAATGGATTCGCGCCGCTGCTTGATCATCTTGTCGATGACCGCGATGACGGCGGGATCGTCGAGCACGATGCGCTCGTCCACCTCGCGCTGCTTGATAGCGGCGAGAAGCAGGCGAATGGTCGACAGACGCGCCGAATCCCTGGCGCGCATTGCCGATTTCATGTCCTCAGTGATGCGAGTCTTGAGGTTCATCGATAGGTCGAGTTAAACAAGCAAAAAGGGGCGAATCGCTTCGCCCCTCGAGCGTGAAACGCAGAATCGGTCAATAGAGCTTCGGCGGGAGCTGCTGGCTACGCAGGCGCTTGTAGTGCCGCTTCACTGCGGCGGCGAGCTTGCGCTTGCGCTCAGCAGTGGGTTTTTCATAAAACTCTCGCGCTCGCAACTCGGTGAGCAATCCCGTCTTTTCGATCGTGCGCTTGAAACGCCGCAGCGCCACTTCGAAGGGCTCATTTTCGCGAACACGAACACTGGGCATGGGGCACGAATCCTTGGGTCTCAACGCCGAATAGCCAATAAGTATAGCAACACCCTAGCCGCGCGACAAGCGAGGTATACCCAGCGCGACGTATACTCAGGTGCATGCTGGTGCTGGGCATTGAAACGTCCTGCGACGAAACCGGCCTTGCGCTCTACGATAGCAGCCAGGGTTTGCTGGCACACGCGCTTCACTCGCAGGCGGAGATGCATCAGGCCTACGGCGGGGTGGTGCCTGAGCTCGCATCACGCGATCACATTCGCCGCGTGGTGCCGCTCACCGAGCACGTTCTTGCGCAGGCCGTCCGAACGCTCTCGGACCTCGATGGCATCGCGTATACCAAGGGACCGGGCCTCGCCGGAGCGCTTCTCGTCGGCGCCAGTGTCGCTCATGCGCTCGCCTTCGCGCTCAAGGTTCCGGCGCTGGGCATCCATCATCTCGAAGGACACCTTCTCTCACCATTGCTTGCCGAGCCGAAACCGGCGTTCCCATTCGCTGCGCTTTTAGTCTCCGGCGGCCATACTCAACTCTATGCGGTCGGCGGACTGGGCGACTATGTGTTGCTCGGCGACACGCTTGACGACGCCGCTGGCGAAGCTTTCGACAAGACAGCCAAACTTCTCGGCCTGCCGTATCCTGGCGGCCCGGCACTGGCCGAGCTCGCTCAGCGTGGCCGAGCCGGGGCGGTAAACCTGCCGCGGCCGATGAAGGACAGCGGCGATCTCAACTTGAGCTTTTCCGGTCTTAAGACCGCGGTGCTGACACTCTGGCGGCGAGAGCCTGCGAGCGAGCAGCGTCGCGCCGATATCGCCTGCGAGTTCGAAACGGCTATTGTCGATGTCCTGGTTGCGAAGTCACTGGCCGCGCTGGACGAAACGGGCCTTACGCGACTGGTGGTGGCGGGAGGCGTCGGCGCCAACCGACGACTGCGCGAGCGCCTCGCGCATGAAACCGAGCGGCGCGGCGCGAAGGTCTTCTACCCCGACTTGCAGTTCTGCACCGATAACGGCGCCATGATCGCTCTTGTCGGCGCCCTGCGGATGGAGCAAGGCAAGCAGAGTGATCTTGCGTTCACAGTGCGGCCACGCTGGGATCTCAGCTCCGTAGTGCGTTGAACGGCGCTTTACTGCGCTCCGACGACCACCTTGCCTGTCATGTAGGGATGGACCGCGCAAACGTAGTCGAAAGTGCCCGGCTTGTCGTACGTGCGCGCAAAGCTCGCGCCCGGCAACAGCAGATCGGTCCCTTTGGCGCCGTCCTTGTAGGCGAGCCCATGCGGCGCGCCGTCGTTATTGGTCCAGGTGACGTTCTGGCCTGGGGCGATGCGGATCTCCGCCGGAGCGAAAGCGAAATTGGAAATCGACACGGCCGCGCCCGTGTTGGGCGTATTGGCAGCGACTCGCTGAACCAGAACTCGGCGCGGGGCGTTGCCGACGGCAATGCGGATCGTCGCTCCTGTCATCAAATCGACTACGGTGACGTCGTTCGAACCCTCGTTCGTAACGTAAGCTTTTTTCCCGTCGGGTGTCGCGGCCATCCAGTTTGGCTGTTTGCCCACGGCAACCGAGCGCAGAGGCGCGTTGGTTTGAGGATTGAAAAACATCAGCTCGCCAGGTCCCTGCACCACAACCGTTCCCACAGGCGCTCCGCGGAAAACCGTTGCGATATGCGGCGACGCACCGGTCGGAATCTGCGCGATGACCTTGTCCGCGGCGGGATCGAGCACCTGCACGGCGTCAATGCCCGCGAGGGTGAAATAGAGCGCGCTGCCGTCGGCGGAGAATTCGGGGTCGCGAGGTGGTTTATCGAGTGGAACCCTCCGAACGATGGCGCGAGTCGCGAGATCGATGACGACTAGGGCGAATTTGCCGGGATCCTGTGAAGCCGCGTACGCCACCTTGCCATCCGGGCGAACGGCGATGGTATGCGCCTTCGGCACGGGAACCGATCCGATGACCGCCTGCGTCGCGGTGTCGATGAACGCAATGCGATCCTCGCCGTAGACGCCCACAATAAGCGTTGATCCGTCGGGAGAAATGGCGAGTCCGTGCGGCGTTTTGCCAACCTCGAGCGTCTTGACCACGCGGTCGGTGGCGGTGTCGATGACACTCACGTCAGAGGAGCCATCCCCGCTCACAAACACGGTGCGGCCATCCGGTGTTTGGACCATGCCGTGGGGCCCCGCGGCAACAGGAACGGTCGCGATCACCGCGGAGGTGCCGGTATCGATCACGCTCACCGTGTTGTCCTTGAAGTTGCCGACGTAGGCCTTAGGCCCACCCGCGCTGGCGCTCGGGGAGACGGCGAGTCCCATCGTCAACAAGCCAAGCGATGCGACAAGACGTGGAAGCAGGTAAGACATGAGAACCTCCTCGGATTCGATCCGTAAGCGCGAGCCGTTGTGGCGGCTGGCGCGATGTGGGCTTGCTCGATCCTACCGCACGACCAGCGAGCTTATTCCCGCGGATGTCAAACAAGCGAGCTTCACGCGCTGACGGTGATTGTCCCGTTCATCGATTCATGGCCGGAGCCGCAGAAGATGTCGCAGAGGAAGCTGAAGTTGCCGACCTTGTCGGGCACGAGCCGAACCTGCTCAACCTTGCCGGGCATGATGTCCGCGCGAACCTGGAAGTCGGGGGCATTGAAGCCCATGAGCACGTCCGCAGTGGTGAACTCAAGAATCACGGGTACTCCAAGCTTCAGATCCAGATGATTGGGCGAGTAGGTGAACTTGCGCGCCAGAATCTTGATGACCTTTTCCTTGGGTTGAGTGGCGGCACCCACGGCGCCGATAGCCGCCAAGCCCACCAATGAGCTCAAACCAACAAGCAATTTTCTTCGCTCAGTGCGCATCGGCTCAAGCTCCTTTCACCGGAAATTCGGTCAGCTTGAACTCCGACGTCTTCACTTCGGCATCGACGTCGCGGAATCCCAATCCGCGGTAAGGGTGCTCCGGATCCCAAGGCAACGGGTCGCGCTTCGGCTGCGATCCGGGCGCGGGTAGCGGAAACATCAGCCCCATCGCCGCGTGATGGGCGATGTGGCCCGTCATCTTGTGATGCTCCTGATGGATGTGCCCGTAGAACACGGTGACGTTGCGATGAGGCATCAGCAGATCGATTGCCTTGGCGCCGTCGCGGGTCGCCCAATCCCATTGCGGATACAGATCGAATAGCGGACGATGTGTGAGAATGACGATGTTCGCGTCCGGCCGCTGCTTGGCGAGATCAGCCGACAACCATTGCAGCTGCTCGTCGCCGATCATGGCGCGAGGATCAGAAACATTGTCGAGCGCGATGAAGTGCACGCCCTTGTGATCGAAGGTGTAATGAGTCGGTCCGAAGAATTCCTGAAACGCCTCACCGTGGTCGAGCGAAGCATCGTGCTCTCCGGGCATGAAGCGAACATCCTTGACCTTGAGCTCGCTCGCGATTTCGCGGAACTGCGCAAGGCGTTGCCGCCGCTCTTTTGGATCGTCGGTCGTGTGCGTAAGATCGCCGGTAAATACGATGAAATCGGGCTGATCGGAGAGGCCGTTTACGGCGGCGATCGCTTTTTTCAGCGTCCCTTTGGCATCGGGATTGGGCGGTCCTTGAAATCCCCAGTGCGGATCGGAGAGCTGCACAAAATAGAAGTCATCGGCTGCCTGAGCGTCTGCGGCGTTCGCAATGCGCGAACGCAGCGTCGATGCAAAGACGATTCCGCCCAGACCAGCCAGTTTCAAAAATTCCCGCCGATCGATCGATTGGCTCATAGTGCCTCCTTGAAGAAGTGATCCCATCTTGCAATACTCGGATGGCAAGGCAGATATTCCCGGCTAATGTGTTCTGGAATAAATTCGACACCCCGACGGTATTGAGCACAGGTAAGTCGAGACAGGCGTTTCGCCATGCAGGCTGAGAACGGAGGCGTCGTTGACAGGGCATAGCCGTTTCGAGGAACAGGTATTGCCGCATCTCGATGCCGCCTACAACCTCGCACGATGGCTGACTCGCGACGCGCATGACGCCGAGGATGTGGTGCAGGATGCGTGTGTCCGCGCGATGCGATATGTGGATGCCTTGCGCGCGGGCGATGCAAAGGCGTGGTTCCTGACCATCGTTCGCCACGCGTGCTATGACTGGTTCAGGCGCAATCGACCTCCGGAAATCGCGGCGGACGAAGGCGCGATCGATGCGGCGGTCGATACTGCCGCGCTTTCGCCGGAGCAGATCTTCACGCGTGGCGCAGAGACGCGTGCGCTCCAGGACGCTGTCGCGGCGCTGCCATTGCCCTATCGCGAGGTGCTGATCTTGCGTGAGCTGGAAGAGCTCTCATACAAGGAGATCGCGCGCATCGCCGACATTCCGGTCGGCACGGTGATGTCCCGGTTGTCGCGCGCGAGAGCGCTGCTTCAGCGTTCTCCGCTATTGCAGGCGATCGACGGACAATCCTCGAGAGGTGAACGATGAACTGCAACGAAGCTGCTCCGATGGTCGTCGCGCATGCCGATGGCGAAGTCGACGGCTTGCGCGGCCACTCCCTCAAGAAACATCTGAAGGAATGCGCGACTTGTGCGGGCAAGCATCAGGCGGTGCTCGACTTGCGGACGAAGCTTCGCGCCGAAGTTCCCTATCACCATGCGCCGCAGTCGCTGCGTGATCGCGTGCTCGCGACAGTCAGGGCGGCGGAGGGTCGCAGTTCAGTTGCCAGACGCGGAACCGGCGAGCGCTGGGGCTGGCTCCTGAGTGGAGCGCTGGGCGGATGCGCCGCGACGGTGCTCGCCTGGTTTGTCGGGACCGCCGTCCTCGAGTGGCGCAACAGCGAAGACCTCGCCACCGAGGCCGTGACTGCACATGTTCGCGCTACGCTCGGCGGTCATCTCACCGAGGTCGCGTCTTCCGATCAGCACACGGTGAAGCCCTGGCTCTCGGCGCGTCTCGACTTTTCGCCGCCGGTGCGCGATCTGGCAAGCGAAGGCTTCGCACTAACCGGCGGCAGACGCGATTACCTTGGCGGGCAACCCGTCGCGGTGCTCGTCTACCGTTACCGCGACCACATGGTCGACGTCTTCGTGCGACCGCAGCAGTCACGCGCCGCAACGCCGCCGTTGCGCAGCATTCGCGGCTTCAATGTGGCGCGCACCACGGGTACGGCGATGGACTGGGTCGCCGTGTCAGATGTCAATCCCGATACATTGACGGCTTTTGTCCAGCGGCTCGCGCGAGAGGATGCATCGCCCTGACTCGCGCATCGTCGTTCCGCGCCGACTTTCGACTGTGACGCTAACGCGGCCATAGCCAGCCGAAGACGGCGGCGGTCAGCAGCGCGTAGATGAGGCCATCGATTGTCGAGCGGATCGTGGTGCCCCACGAGCGGTGATACCAGATGGACATTTGCCACAGCGCGACCGCGTAACCGATGAACGCCGCGACGCTCACCAGCCGGAAAACCTGTGCATACGAAG
>VBCY01000431.1 GCA_005882995.1 Betaproteobacteria bacterium | reverse complement strand
GTCTGGCGTCGGATGACAGGCGCCAGCGCGAAAACCCGCATTGTAACGGCGAGCCGTTGGGAGCGTGGTGGACTGCCGACGGTACTGGCCAGAGTCGGAACTGTTTCCGTGGCGTCGCTCTAAGAAAGATGATGCCCAGGGTCAAGCGGCCTGCAATTTTGAGATCCAAACGCGGGAAGTGATCGCTCACAGCGCATCTGGTCGCTCCTGGCCGTACGTTTAGTCAAGCTAGCTTACAATGCTTCGATCAACCTTGCGGCACTCGCAGGGTTCGAAGCGCATGGAGACTCGCATGAAGAAATACCCTGTCAAAGCCATCCGGCGGCCTTTGCAGCAAGCCGCCGAGCCCGCCACCGACATCATCAAGCACGCTCCCTCATCGTTCCTCAGTGGCACGCCGCGGATAAGGGCGCGCAAAACGCGCTTCGAGGACGGCGAGGTCGTCTCGGAAACCTTCGAAGCCGAGCTCGATCGAAACGTGTACGAAAACTCTATCCGGGACGCGCAGCGCTATTTTCTGGACCAGACGCTGAACTTCATCAACTCGGTCCTGCGCTTCATGCCGTCAACCGCTAAGCCTCCCCGGAATCGCGACTGAAGCGCATACGCGCCGGCGTTTAAAGCGTCAGGCGCGAGAAAGCGTGCATCATGGCCGATAGCGACTCCTGCAAGCACTTGAGCCAGATCGCACCGGTGACACCGTCGGCGGACGGCTGCGAGGAGTGCCTGAAAATGGGCAGCGCCTGGGTTCACCTGCGCCTGTGCCTGGTGTGCGGCCACGTCGGCTGTTGCGACGACTCGCCGAATCGCCATGCGAGCCAGCATTTCCGCTCGACCCGGCATCCGGTGATGCGATCCCTCGAGCCCGGCGAGAGCTGGGGCTGGTGCTACATCGACGAGCAGATGTTCGACCCGATGCCCGGACCCACGACCCGGCGCTAAAGCGCAGCCGATGATCAGCGCTTCGGAACTGCGCACGGTACCGCAGTTTTCCTCGCTTCCAGACGCGGAAGCCTCTGCGTTGACAGCGAGGCTCGCCGACGTGCACCTCCGCGAAGGCGATTGGCTGTTGCATGAAGGAGAGCAGCCGTCGTTTTTCATGCTGATCAACGGCGAGATCGAGGTGCGCAAGATGGTCCACGGCGCGGACCGGCGAATCAACGTCTACCAGCCCGGCGATTACTTCGGCGAGCTGCCGCTGCTGCTTGGCTCTCCCGCTGTCGCCAGCTTGCGTGCATTGCAACCCTCGCGGGTTGCGCGGCTCGATCCGGCCGATTTCACCGAGCTCTTCGGCGCCTGCGCAAGCTTTTCCGCAGAGCTCACGCAGACGATGACGCAGCGCTTTTCGAGGTTGCGCACGCTCATGAGCGAAGCGCCGCCCCCGCAGCTCACAATCGTCGGACATCGCTACGACATCGCATGCCATCAGCTGCGCGATTTTCTGGTGCGCAATCGCCTGAGCTTCCGCTGGCTGGACCCGACGCGTCCGAGCCTTCGCGGTGATGCCGATCCGCCGCGGCCCGGTGACCGATACCCTGTGGTGATCATGCCCGACGGCGAGCGCCTGGAGACGCCGACCTTGCGCGAGCTGGCAGACAAGCTGGGACTGAAAACCCACGCCAACGGCACATTGTACGACGTGGCCATTGTTGGCGGCGGTCCCGCCGGGCTCGCAGCGGCGGTGTACGGGGCATCCGAGGGATTGCGCACGCTGCTCATCGAACGCGAGGCGCCGGGCGGACAGGCCGGTACGTCGACCCGGATCGAAAACTACCTCGGCTTTCCTTCAGGCCTGTCGGGCGATGAGCTCGGCACACGCGCATTACAGCAGGCGCAGAGATTCGGCGCCGAGATTCTGGTGGCGCGGGAAGTCGTCGGCCTCGACGTGAACGGCTCGCAAACGGCGCGCGCGATCCTGCTCGACGGCGGGGACCGCATTCGTGCCCGCACTTTGATTCTCGCAAACGGCGTGAAGTGGCGCGAGCTTGAATTGCCCAGCGCGGATGCGCTGCTGGGGCGGGGAATCTATTACGGCGCGGCTCGCTCCGAGGCCATGAGCTGCGCTGGCGAGGACGTTTTCCTCGTGGGAGGAGGCAATTCAGCCGGGCAGGCGGCCATATTCTTCGCAAATTATGCGCGAAAGATAACGCTGCTGGTGCGCGGGAAGTCGCTCGACGACAGCATGTCGCATTACCTGATCCAGCAGCTCTCCTCCAAGGACAACATCGAGGTCCGCACTCGCAGCCGCATGGTGCGAGTCAAGGGTGAGCAGCACCTCGAAGCCGTCGCAATCGAGAACCGCGATAGCGGTGAGGTGAGCGTGGAGCCGGCCGCCGCGGTGTTCGTGTTGATCGGTGCCGATGCCAAAACCGAATGGCTTCCACCTCAGGTGATTCGTGACCAGGTTGGCTATATCTGCACGGGTCGCGACGTCATGGATCTGCTGGGCAGCGATCGAGGAGGGTGGCCGCTGGAGCGTGATCCCTATTTACTGGAAACCAGCGTTCCCGGCGTTTTTGCGGCGGGCGACGTGCGCCACGGCTCTGTCAAGCGCGTCGCCTCTGGAGTCGGGGAGGGCAGCATGGCGATCGCCTTCGTGCATCAGTTCCTGGCGACGGCGACTTGAACTCGCGAGGCCGCTAGGCAACGGCGGGCGCGATGTTTCAAGCGCTTCTCGAACGCGCTCAACGAGCCGGCGACGGTGTCGGCTTCGCCTTTGGCGGCTTGACCGCGGTCACCGATGCGCTTTCGCCCTGGTTAGGGTCGCGGCAGCGCTCGCCCGCAGAGCTGACCTCGCGCGTTATCGCTTCTGCATCCTTGGCTCGACCATCCCGCTGCGCCAGAGATACGGACGCACACATCGCGTCGATATTGCCCGGACTCAGCGCGAGCGCCTTGGTGAGCGCGATCCTCGAGGCGGGGAGGTGTCCGAGTTGCATATTGAGGGTACCCACCTGCACCAGCGTTGGCACGTCGTCCTGGTTCTGTTCGGCTGCCTTGTCAAAGGCCGCCAACGCAGCGGGAAGATCGTTCAAGGCGAGGTTCACTTGACCGAGGTTTTGCAACTGCGCGGCGTTACCCGGTGCCAGGCTTACGCCTTTGCCCGCAGCATCGAATGCATCATTGAATTGATGCAGCTT
>VBCY01000430.1 GCA_005882995.1 Betaproteobacteria bacterium | reverse complement strand
GCGCGTTCAGGAACGCATTGCGATCGACGCCGTGCTCGCGACAGGCATCATCCACGGAGTGGAAGCAGGCGATCGGACAGCCGACGCATCCCATCCTGAATTGTAGGAACACGCGGATCGTCTCCGGCGCGCCGCTCATCACATTGTCAACCAGATCATCGAATCCAATCGGCATACACGTCTCCGTTCTCCAGCGAACGGTAACGCGACCCGGCTCCAAGACTCTTTGTCCCAGCGCAAGCTCCAGCGCATTAGCCGGATGGAACGCTAGACCGCCCGGCTGTGCAGCTGCTTCGAACCATCCAGATGCGCATCGAACGCCGCCGCGACGCTTCGAACCAGAAAGCGCGAGTCATCGGTCACGGCCAATGAAGCTCCGTCGAGTTCGACGATGCCGTCGGAGATCAAATTCCGGAGGCGAGGGGACGATCTCAGCATGGCATCGGGGGCCGACCCGTGCCGGGCGCAGATCAGATCCAAATCGACGCCGAAGTCGCACATAATGCGCTCGATGATGTCGGCGCGCAGCCGGTCGTCATCCGTCAACGCGCAGCCTTTGACCGTCGCCAGCCTGCCGCCGGCGATGGATCGCGAATAGGCCCGCGTCTGCACTTCGTTTTGCACGTAGCCTTGCGGCAGGTGTCCAATGGCGCTGGCGCCGAAGCCCAACAGGATATTGCCAGCGTCGCTGGTGTAGCCCTGAAAATTCCTGCGAAGCCTTCCCTCACGCAACGCCACGGCTATCTCATCGTCGGGAAGCGCGAAGTGATCGACCCCGATCTGCACATAGCCGGCTTCCTGCAACGCATTTGCGATCGCACAGGACTGCTGGTGGCGTTCAAGGCTGTCGGGCAGCGACGCCTCGTCGATCCTGCGCTGGTGCTTCTTGAACGCCGGAACGTGCGCGTAGCCAAACACCGAAAAACGCTCGGGACGAAGTTCGACGCATCGGCTGACCGTGTCGAGGCACGACGCGACGGTCTGGTGCGGCAGTCCGTAGATCAGATCGAAGTTGATGCCGGCGATGCCGGCTCGCCGCAGGCTTTCGTTCGCGGCGGCGGTCGCATCAAAGCTCTGCACCCGATTGATGGCGCGCTGGACGACCGGATCGAAACTCTGCACGCCAAGGCTCGCCCGATTGACGCCGCCATAGGCAAGCGCCTCGATCATCTGAGGCGTGAGCTCGCGCGGGTCGATCTCGACGGCGATCTCGGCTGAAGGACGGATAAAGAAGGAATGCCTGATCGACCCGATCAGGTCGGCGAAAGTTTCGGGTGCCATGATCGTCGGCGTTCCGCCGCCGAAATGGACGTGGTCTACCTCGAGGCGACGATCGGTCTGCCGCGATACCAGATCGATTTCACAGCGCAGCGCCGCCGCATAGACGGCAATCGGCTCGTCACGGCGAGCGACAGAGGTATGGCAGCCGCAGTACCAGCACATCGCCCGGCAGAACGGAACGTGCAGGTAAAGTGACGCGCTGGCCTTTTGCGGAATAGCCTTGAGCCATTCGGTGTAAATATCGGGACCGATTGCCGCGGAAAAGTGCGGCGCGGTCGGATAGCTCGTATATCTCGGCAGTCGCTCCTGACCGTAGCAGGCCGCAAGATCTGGCCTCATTTCGTGTTGCTCTCCCACATGAATTGAACGCCGTCGGGGCATCTGCCGCCCCTCGTCTCACGCTCCATAGCCGGGTCGGGCGAGGGCCGCCTTGCGCTCGCTCAAAGACAGTTCCGAATCCGGAGGGCATGTGCGCTGGACCGCACAGTGTCGGCTTGGGATCGGCACTAGCCCGGAGCATCATTGCACATGGGTCGGTCAATTTGATTTGGATCAATGCGCTAGGGCAGCATTCACTGTTCATATTCCATGATGCGAAGGGAGGAGGGTCAGATGCCAGCCTCATACAATCACCCCTGGTCGATTTTCAAAGCTTGGAAAGATTGGAAAGTAGCCTGCTTGAGCTTTGCTGATTCTGATGTTTGTAGCGAATACGAACTAAAGCGCAGAGCCCATTACTTGGGTATTCCTGTTGCCCAGCTACGTTGGGTTTCAAGTCATAGACCCGACCCAATCAGTCTCTTGGAGCGCCGCATGGAAGCGCTTTCGCTCAATCCGGACGAAGTCGCCCACATGGAGCCCCTCACGGTCCGGGAACTTCAGCACCGTTGCGTAAGGTGCGAGAAGTATGGACAGTGCGCGCTGGATATCGCAGATAAATTTGCCGATCCCGCGTGGCAGTCTTGGCGGGATTATTGCCCGAATGCCGCGACACTCTCGATGCTGAGCACCTTCCAAAGCTGCTAGAAAGTTTACAAATAGAGCGAACGCTGTCGCTGGCGGCTCATTGATCGATCGCAACACCGAACCATCGCGCGTCGGTGACGATGTCGCCGGAACCATCAGCGCAGGAGCGCACAATGACACCGCGGATCAAATCATATTCGATCATCAAAAAGCTCGTTGAAGTCTTTGGGAACTGGCTCAAGCACAGGCAGGAAATTCGCGAGATTCGCGACCT
>VBCY01000068.1 GCA_005882995.1 Betaproteobacteria bacterium | reverse complement strand
ATAGGACGGCGCGCTGTCGGATTCCGTTGTGCCGCACGATTGAAGTCCTGACACCCTTTACGGTAGATTGGCAACAGTTTCGGTCAGGAGGCACGTATGCTTGAGCGAGTACCGCAGCAGTTCCGTGAACTGCAAGAAATCACCATGCGGACGGACACGCGCGATATTCTCGCGCACGCTACGCGCCAGTCGGAAAGCTACGAAGACTATTTCCTCGTCGACATGGACGCCCACGTCACCGAGACGTCGTTTTGGCCGGAGATCATCGCCTCGATCGAAAATGACGTGATCCGGCAGATGGGTGAAGGCAATGCGGCGCGGCCGGGCATGGCCAATCAGGCGCTGCTCAGCAATGCGCCGGGCATTGCGCATCAGCATGTCTATGGCCGCATTCCGCATCAGCAGGCGCTGATGGAGCCCGTCGAAAACAACGGCGTGCACCGCTTCACCGAGCTTGCGCGTCGCGGCATGGACGCGCTTGGCCTCGATTACCAGATCGTCTTTCCGACCCCGATGCTAACGCTTGGCATGCATCCGCAGGACGACATCGAGGCGGCGCTGGGCAAGGCTTATAACAAGTGGCTGGTCGAGCGCATTCTGCCCGAGGACGACCGTCTCAAGGGCCTTGTCTACCTGCCGTTCAACACGCCGGAGGCCTGCGTCGAGGAGGTGCAGAAATATGCTGGCCTTGAGAGCATCATCGGTTTCACCGTCTGCTCGACGCGCAACAAGCCGGTGCATCACAACAGCTACATGAAACTCTACGCGCTGATGGAGGAGACCGGCAAGCCGTTCGCCTTCCACTCCGGCTTCAACTGGAACGACCCGTCATTCCTTCAGCTCAATCGCTTCATTTCCATGCACGCGCTGTCCTTCGTGCATTACAGCCTGATCCACATGACGAACTGGATCATCAACGGGCTGCCCGAGCGGTTTCCGAAACTGAAGCTGCTGTGGGTGGAGAGCGGGCTAGCCTGGATTCCGTTCCTGATGCAGCGGCTCGATCACGAGTATCAGATGCGGTCCTGCGAGGCGCCGATGCTGAAGAAGCTGCCGAGCGAATACATGCGCGACATGTTCTTTACCAGCCAGCCCTTGGAGAAGACCAACCCGAAACTGCTGCAGGCGACGCTGGAAGCGATCAATGCCGATACACAGCTGCTCTATGCGTCGGACTGGCCGCACTGGGATTTCGATCCGCCGAGCGCCATAACCACGCTGCCGTTCCTCAGCGAGCAGGCCAAGCGCAACATCCTTGGTCTGAACGCAGCGCGCATCTTCAATCTCGAGGTCAAGCGCAAGCGGCCACGAGCGTCGGAAGTTCTGGCGGCGCGGCCGGGCATCTCCTGATGGCTGTCCAGGCACCGGCGCAGACGCGGCTGCTCGGCAACGACTTTGTCGAGGCCGCCGAGCGCGCGCTCTCATCCGGCCAGCTCGGGCAGGTCTCGGACGCCGAGCTTGAGCGGATAATGACGGCGGCGGTGCGGCTTTATGCGGCGAAGGCTGAGACTGATACGCCGCCGGGACAGCCGGTGACGCCAGCGAGCGTGACGCCGACCGATATTGTCGTAACGGCGAGCGACCTGATCAAATCAGTCGGTCTCAATCTCTGGGATGTGTCGATGTGGTTCAACCGGACGAAGAGCTAACACGATCCGGAAAGATCAACCGGCTTTGAGCGTGAGGGGGAGACATATGCGCGAAGTGAACATCGGTCCCGCGTCCGGCTTCGCAGATCCCGGCCGCAAGATCATTGGCTTCGAGCGCTTCGAGGTCGGGGTGTTCAGGCTGGGCGGCGAGTTCTTCGCCTACCTCAACCTTTGTCCGCACATGGGCGGGCCGGCTTGTCAGGGCAAGATGATCGCCAAGGTGGAGGAGATCATCGCCGACGATCGCACCAGCAAGGGCATGATGTTCTCCGAGACCAGGATGCATGTGGTCTGCCCGTGGCACGGCTTTGAATTCGATATCCGAACCGGTGAGCATCCCGGCAATCCGCGGGCGAAACTGCGCCGGGTCAAGGTGGCCGTGTCAGGCGGCGATGTGATC
>VBCY01000078.1 GCA_005882995.1 Betaproteobacteria bacterium | reverse complement strand
CCGGGGCAACGAATGTGATTTCATCCCTAAACCCGGTTTGTTTGCGGAGCATGGGGATGACTTCCTTTTCGAGTCGCTGGGTAAATTCGACCGTGCTGTTGGGTTTCAACTTCATGGATACGCGACGTGCATACATGTAGATCTCCTTGGTTGTGATGGCCAAAGGGGTGTTTCAGATAACCATTTCTAGTTACTAAGGCTGGAAGACTCCCTCAGTCATTAACAATGGTAGGTGAATTAACTTGACATGTCAAGTATTAACTTGGAATATTGGCTCGCTTAATCTATGACGGTTAATTATCGGAGGCGTCCGTGGATGTCTGTTTGGTCATCAAGCAACGACTGGAGCACTTGGGCTTCGACCAGAAGGACTTGGCAGCGGCCACCGACGTCACCGAGTCCTACATTTCTCAGCTTCTGACTCGGAAGAAATTACCCCCAGCCCCAGACCGTACGGACAGTTGTCGAGCGGCGAACTCTCGAAGCTTGCTCAGCTCCAGCGCACCGAAGCGTTGAAGAGAAATTTCGAAGACCCTCCCGTGCCCTTGTTCCGCGAAGTTCGGGAGTTGGTGCTCCGGAAGTGCGTGCCAGAAAAACAACAAGAGATACGAACGATTTTTGAGAAACAAGCCTTTGGTGAACTCGAACGCCTCGTCACGCAGAAACTTCTGGACGTGATCAAGAGAGTCGCCAGAGAGGAATTGAAGAGTGAAACGTGGCTCCGCTTGGTGGCCCAACTCAGTGGCCAAGGCTACAAGCACATGCGGGTCGCGATCCTCGAGTTTCTGGACACAGACGTCTTCCACGTGTCGTTGGAGAACTGCGTTTCCTTCCTGGATCCGCTGATCGAGTCCTGGGATATCGACCTGTCGGACTTCACTATGCAAATGGTGCTTAACCGAAGATTGGCCCCGGGGCATTCGAAGCGATTTGAGTTTGTTGAAACGGAACCCGATCAACCTTCCGGAGGCGAGCCCGGGCTCAAGGTGTTCCTGGAAGATCCTTCACTCAGCGCCAATGTAACGCAGGAGGAAATCGAATTTCTAAGACGGTTGAGGATCAAGGGAAAGCGACCGACGCCGCTCTACTACTATCGGGAACTGCAGAATCTCAGGGACCCGCTGCATTTCGCACCGCAGAGAGGCAGCCGGGCCTTGTCGGATGAGAATCTCCATCGGCGGGCTTGATGCGAGTCGCTCCAGTCGTCCTCGATCCGAAAAGCATTGGGTGACGTTTATTCGCGTAAGTGCGCCAACGCACCGACTACCTCCGGAGTCGCGGTCATGATGGCAGGGTCAGAGTGAATCATGACGAACTCTTTCCTAAGATTTCGGCACACAGGCAGCTTCATCGCTGGCCTCTTGATCGGCATCTCAGTCGTGGCTTTGGCGCTTGCAATGGGTGCAGATCCCAGCAATGGGCAGACGTTGTGGGTCGTCAGCGCGCCGTTCATCTTCGCCCTCGGGCTCACGCTACAGGTCGTCGTTAGCGCCAAGCAGCAGCACCGGTGCACGACAGACCCGGAAGCGGGAGCCTCGCCTATCGGATTCCCGGAGTTGGGCCATGAACGATGAGCGAACACGTCCCGGCAGCACAGCTTCGCCTGCATTGCGTGACAGGTTCCTCAAGGCACTCGATGCCGATGATTATTCGGCGCTGCGCAGTCTGTGCAGCGATCTGCGAGGCTGCACTTACATACTGCCAAGCACTGTGTGCGCATCGCTTGGTCTACCGCGAGGAAGTACCTACGCGAAAGCCGCGGCAACAATCGTCGTGCCGTGACAGACGCCGACTGCTGACCGTTTCAGCACCCGCAGCAGCGGAGAATTCACGGCAAGAGGCACCGGAATCCTCTGCTAGAGCAGTTCAGCTTGCAGGGGCTTACGCAACCGCGGCGGGATGAGCGTGCGGCCGAGCAATTCCTCGGCAAGCGGCTCAGGGCTCTAAATCAAAAAAATCAAAAGTAAAGGCCCGGACGAACCGGGCCTTTGCGGTCGAATTGCGGCGTCACATGTCCATATCGCCCATGCCGCCCATGCCACCACCCATGCCGCCCATGCCACCACCCATGCCGCCACCGCCCTTATCGTTCTTGGGCAGTTCGGCGACCATCGCGCCGGTCGTGAGCATCAATCCTGCAACTGACGCCGCGTTCTGCAGCGCGAAGCGCGCCACCTTGGTTGGATCGACAACACCCATCGCCACCAGGTCGCCGTACTCGCTGGTCTGGGCGTTGAAGCCGTAGTTACCCTTGCCCTCGACGACCTTGTTGACGACGACCGACGGCTCGTCGCCTGTGTTGGCGACGATCTGGCGCATCGGCTCCTCGAGGGCGCGCAGTACGATCTTGATTCCGGCGTCCTGATCGGGGTTCTCGCCCTTCAGATTCTTGAGGTTGCCGCGTGCCCGCAGGTACGCAACACCACCGCCGGCGACTATGCCTTCCTCGACGGCCGCACGGGTCGCGTGCACCTTGACCAAGGCCACGCCGCCGGCGAGCTTGGCCACACGCTCCTGCAGCTTTTCCTTGTCGTAGTCCGACGTCGCTTCCTCGACCTGCTTGCGGATGTTCTTCACCCGCGCTTCGATCGCGGTCTTTTCGCCGGCGCCGTCGATGATCGTCGTGTCATCCTTGCCGACCTCGATGCGCTTGGCGCGGCCCAAGTCCTTCAATTGCGCGTTTTCGAGTTTGAGTCCGAGTTCTTCCGCAATCACCGTGCCCCCGGTGAGAATCGCAATGTCTTCGAGCATCGCCTTGCGGCGATCGCCAAAGCCCGGCGCCTTGACGGCGGTCGTCTTCAGGATGCCGCGGATGTTGTTGACCACCAGCGT
>VBCY01000077.1:2264-3277 GCA_005882995.1 Betaproteobacteria bacterium | reverse complement strand
ACGCTGCTCTTTCTGTTGCTCGCGCTCCTCGCAATTCGGAATTGGTTGAAGCGTCGGGACTCCAAATGGGCATGTGTTACGAGCATCCTCGCGATGACTGTCCCTGTCGCTGGGATTTTGTTGGTACAGATCGTCCTCGCAGCTCATATGCTTCAATCTATGCAGCCCGTAAGATACTATGATGCTTCCGGTCGAGAACGAGTATTTAGACTAATCGCATACCCAGGCGAATGGCAGGCGCTCGATTCCGCCTTCGAATGGATTCGGCGTCACGGGGGACCGACTACGGTAATTGCAACCAGCGTGCCACATTTGGCTTACCTTCGCACCGGACATAAAGCGGTGTTGCCGCCGTTCGAGTCCGACCCGGACACTGCAGGCCGTTTACTTGACGAGGTGCCGGTGGACTTTCTGGTCCTCGACAGATTCGGGCTTCCCGGTATTAGCGAGCGCTACGCGGGACTGGTTGTGGCACGCAACGTAGCGGATTGGCGGCTGGCTTTCACTGCCCCGGATGGTAGGACACGTGTCTATGAACGAACTCACTGAAGATCGGGGCCAACCGAAGGTTTTGCTGCCTGATCATCCGCCACGGACGAGCAGTGGTTATCAGCGGTGGATGCTGCTGGGGGTTTTCGTAATAGCTGCCCCGTTATGGATCTGTGTTGCGGGGCGGAGCGGCCTTTGGGTCGACGAGGTTTTCTCGCTTGCAATGGCAACTGGACATAGCTTGGAGCATCCGGCCGCCGAGGCCGACCCGACGTTAGGTGACTTCGTTGAGCGTGACCGTCCGGCGCATGCCGAGGAGTTCCAGCGATATCTGAAGCACGACGACCCACCATCTAGTCCTGCCCGCGTTGTTCGAGCAGTATTTCTCTCCGACACGAGTCCCCCTCTCTACTACCTCTTGCTCTATGGTTGGACACTGCTTTTCGGCACGAGCGATCTCATGCTCCGGTTGTTTTCGATCGCGTGTTCGCTGGCTTGCCTGCCCCTGTTGGTTGCCATTGCCC
>VBCY01000077.1:0-2167 GCA_005882995.1 Betaproteobacteria bacterium | reverse complement strand
CTTTGGATCGTAGCATCAGCGGCTGGATTTTTGACTCACTACTTCTTTGTGTTTCCCTGGCTGGCTATCGTTGCGTACCTTTTGGTACGACCTGGAAGGCTCTCGCGCTTACATCTCGCTGGGTGTCTGGTCATAGCCGCTATGTTAATTCTTCCATGGTACCTAGAGCTACCGGAGAGCCTCGCTAGCTGGCGGATCACAAAGGATTGGCTGAAATGGCGACCAAGGGAATTTGATCGGCTGGCCGCATCCCGCGATCTCGTACTCCAGTTTTTCTCCTCGCGCAGCAAGCTATGGCCGGATCATCGAATATCGGATATCGCGGCTTTGATCCTCTTCGGCTTTGTTGCCGCCGCGATGGTGTGGCGACTGCGCGCTCACGTGTTTAGCCAGAGCCGGCTCTTGCTCTGGCTTCTGTTTGTCGCCACCTGCACGGGTCCTCATTGCTGCCTTACCAGCGGCATACTTGGTCGCCGGAGCCGGGCTTGCGTGTCTGGGCCAGCGTATTAGAGTAATTGTGCTTGTTCTCATAGTCCTCGCTTGGGCGCCGAATGTATTGAGCATTTACGGCAACCAGTCGCGAAACTGGCAGCCGATCCGTGAAGTTTCACATTCTGTCAGCGCAAACAGTAGTTCGTCCGATTTAATTCTTATCCATTCGATTCCATCGGGAGTCCTGGGCATCGCGCGCTATGCCGATGGACCTGCCGAGCTGGCCTCATGGGTCGGACAGCTCCGAACTCGTCGAGTGCCGGAGTCGATACATAAGCTTGCTGCTGGCCGCACGAGGGTACTCTTTGTGAGGGTGCACGAGGTTGGAGAGCCGGCACCGGAGGAAGATTGGTTGCGTGCCAACGCTGTGGTCTCACACGAGACCCGCCTGGGTTCGGCTAGAATCATTGACTTTCAGCCGCTGCACGCAGAGACATTCTGACAGTTTGCTAACGTTAAATTCTCGATTACTGCCGATTACTGTTCAGCGCGTTTCAAGACTGGCGGGAAGTTCGCTTGACTGCATACGCCTCGTCTTCAAATTCCTGCGCCTATGGCTGAGTCAACCTCTGCGCATCTGCTTATGACTCGCTCTTCAATAGTCCGCGTCGCGCGGAATGGCCTGTGGGTCTCGCTGTTGGCTTTGCTGATTTACTACATGCTATTTCGCTTGCCATTCTGGTTTCCGCCGCGGCAGCGACTAATGTCGGCATCCTACACCTTCGGGTTCAATAATGGGGTTGCTATTTTGGCCATGGCGCTACTGTTAGGCGCGGTCACCTTGCTGTATCTCATGTGGCGACGTGAGGCGACTGAGCTTCCAATCGTGTTCCCGCCTGACCGGGCGTCACGGAGCGGGCGCATGTTACTGGTGGCGTTCGCACTCGTAACCCTGTTCTACTGCGGGTTGACGTTCCTGATGTATGCATACAGCGTTCACTCAGCGCCTCGGCTAATGTGGGAGACGAGGCATCTTCTCCACCGGACTTGGCTGATAGAGGCGTATGGTCTGCGTCCCTACACTGAAGTTGCGGCGGAGTACGGCCCGATTCTTACCTACGCGCCGTTGTACGCGTACTGGCTGCTCAAACCGTTCGGCGCCTCGCTTGAGCAGGCGTATTTCGCCTGTCACCTGCTCCTGAACCTCGCTGGCGTGTGGTGTCTATATTACCTGTTTTCCCGCGCGATGATGCCAGCGCGCCCCCGGCTTGTCGCCTTTACTATTTTGGCCATCGCGGGTTTCGGCCTGTGGATGGGAGTCAACGGCGCACTGGTGCGATATCTCTTCCCGTTCGCGAGCCTACTATTAGGTCACCGCGCGGTCATATGGGCTCTCTCGGGCCGAGGCCGCACGGTATGCTGGGCTGGCGCAGCTGTCGCGATTCTAATGCTGTTGTTTGGGAATATCCTGCTCTCATCAGACGCGGGAGTCGCCTTCGCGCTCGCCTGGCTGGGATATGCTCTGCTGATGGTGCGCTACGACATTCGTATTCTGGCGGTGTCGGTAATCAATTTAGCCACCGCGGCACTGCTATGCTGGGTGTTTGTGCCCGTCGCCTACTACGAAACGCTACTGCGATTTTCCGAGGGGGCGAACAATCTGCCGCTGCTACCAGCTCCGCATCTAGTGTTGTATATCATTACTTCGTTCATAGCCATTCCCCCGTTATTGGCC
>VBCY01000428.1 GCA_005882995.1 Betaproteobacteria bacterium | reverse complement strand
GACCGAGTATATGGGCCATTACCACGAGGAGCGAAATCATCAGGGGCTGGACAATCGGCTGGTCCGGGCGGTGCCGAGCTCTGTACAAGGAGTTGGGATAGTCCGCCGGAGGCAGAGACTCGGTGGGATGCTCAACTTTTACTATCGCGAAGCGGCATGACGCGCATCGATTGAGTAAATGGACAATACGACGTTCCGCTGCAAGTCGCTGCTTTTTATTTTGCCTCGCGCGGCGTCACGCACCGCTCGCGTGGCATGTCGCGTCGCGTGACATGCCACTGCCTTGAGGAAACGGCCGCGCCGCAACGCTGCCCAGTTTGGCGCGTTGCGGTTAGGCCGCGGCGTCCTACGGCAGCAGAACGCTGCTCACAGCCGCTCCTTGGACGTATTTGAAGAAGTCCTCCATCAGAAGAAAGCGCGCTAGCACCAGTTGCTTCGCCGCCACCGCCACCGCGTACACGAACCCGCCATGGTCCGCGTAGCGTTCCTGGAGGGAAGGCCGTGGATCGCCGCTTGCTAGACGCTGCGCGAGCGACGTCGCGAAGGGGACATATGTGCCTGTCAAGCTACACAGGCTGTCCTGCGGACGATGCGCGTCGTTCCGCACATTCCATCCCGTGTTCGTGCCCAAGGGCACTCGGATCTGCATCGGACGCACGCCCGCGATGTCCAGGCCGTCAGTATCCGCTCTCGGCACGAACATCATGTAGCTGGGCCCGATTCCCGGGGGCTCCCTCGTACGTATGCCGCCCGTACTTGTGAACGTCGGCCCGAAATCAAGCAACTCGTACGTGTTGAATCCGACGGGTTTGCCGATGCCCGGAATGGCCGGGAATGCCGCGAGGTAATCAGCGACGGGCACGAGACTCCCGTTTTCAAGTCGCGGATAGTTGCTCGGCGGCGGCTCGATCCCCTGGTCTACCCACTGATCCATGGCGACGAGCAGCGCGCGATGCGTGTCGGCAATGGAGCCTCCGGGCGTTGGGTTGGCGCACAAGACGTTGGTTCCGGGAGGTCCGATGAGCACGCCGCCCGTGGCGCTGCCGTGCGCCATGCTCGAGTTGAAGTACATCCGCACGTTTGGCGGCACGGGTATGGGATTGCCGAGGCCATTGACAACCGTTAACGACCCTTGGAGTTGCCAGAACTCGCTCGACGTATCCAGTTGAAATACCACCGGGTCGGTGGCGGGGCGCTTGAGAATGCCGTCGGTGATCCCGGAAATGGGGTCGGTCATGACCGCATACGCGAACGGTGGGTATGCGACCTGCATGAAGTCGTGATGGAAGTCACGGTCCGTGAACAAATCGGGATCGGCAAAACGCACGTTCCGGAAAGATGCCGTCGAATACCCTGCGATGTGACTCGTCCTCATTGAATCCGTAGTACATGAAGTCCCGCAGGTAGGCTCCCGTTTGCGACGCTCCGGTTGCGTACGACCGCGTGATGCCAGGAGCAAGCGGGTTCGGCGTGCCGACATCATCGGTCAGGCTGTAACGCAGGAAGGAAGCGAAGTCCCGAGTGGTCGCGTGGCCGAGTGCCATCACGATCGGGTTCTTCGCCGGATAGATCAATTCGTAGACCTTATCGTTGCGCAAGCCATCGAAATAGCAAATGTTAAACGTCGATGGGACCAGGCTCGCTTGTCCGGTCGGGCACGTGCCGAAGGCCCAGCGATCTGAGGCAATCGGAATCTTGGGACTCCCCCGCTCGCTATCGCGAACGGTGAGGGTCGAGTGTGAGGTGTTCGTGTCTGCCGTTTCGTACGACTTGAATGCGGCGTTGCCCTTGAGCGTCGACGTGAACGTGCCGGCGAGCGGAAGATTGCGGTCGGAGTATTCGATGCGCATCGGCCCGATGATCGGAGACCCGTCGGCATTCGTCGCGGTCGGAAGGTTGGCTGCCAGGATCGCCGACGATGGAACGAGATCGCCCTCCCAGCCCGCATCGGCGATCGTATAACCCATGCGCAGATACACATCGTTGCTGCCGACATTCGCAACAGTCGCTGCGTTCAGGAGCGCGTTGTTGCCGCGATTATTGACGCTGTAGAAAATCTTGTGGTTGCCCTTCGCCATGTCAACCGGCTTGATGATGAAGAAGGGTGTGCTGAACTCCACCATGCCGCGGGAATTGCGTGGCGCTTTGTCGAGGTCGATGATCATGGCGTTCAGAGGATCGAGAGGATTGACCTCCATGAACGCGGTTCCCTTTAGCCGTTCGTATACCCCGGCCGTTCCCCACTCCACGCCGCCGGCAAACGGGAAGCGCTCACTGATCACTAGTCGCGTGAGGCGCGCGTCCGCGCTAATCGCAAAACATGCCGCAGCCATAGTAATCATGGACGCGACTGCGATCCTGCCCGCGCGCGACGTACACCTGCGGTGCCGAGCCACAACCTGCGTTCCCGATTTCCATGCTTCCATAGCTCCTCCTGTGATAGACACACCATGCCCGCGGGTAATCACGTCAGGTGATCGACCCCCGTGATCCGCCTTTACTTTGTCGATCATCTTTCGACTCCTCGCATTCTTCACGAGCAAACGCCGACGCGCCGCTGCTTGCTCCTGATATGCAGTTCACTTCCACCAGCCTTCGACATTACTTCGCGGTCGGCAGCATTGGGACAACTTCGCTAGGGCGAAGAAAACGGCGGCCTAGGACGCCGTGTAATGAACGCTGGCTTTCGCCGCTAGTACACCTTACGGCGCCGCGCGAAGAAAAGACCCACCAAACCCATAACGTGATCGGCGATGCTCATCTCAGCTAGCGAAGAACATTACTGGTGAACGCTGAAATCGCAAACTGGTTGGCATCCTCTTGAAGCATGAAACGCTCGGCTACGAGGTCCCGTGCAGCAAACTTCATGGCAGCCACGAATCCCTGATGATCGCCATAGCGTTCTTGCAACGACAAGCGAGGGTCGCCATTGGCGAGACGCTCGGCTTGAGTCTGTGCGAATGGCGAGAAGCCGCCACTCAAGCCACAAAGGTCAGGCGCTCGAATGCCAGTTCGTACATTCCAACCGGTATTGGTGCCCAACGGCACGCGAAGCTCTATCTGCCGAATGCCGCCAACGTCATTACCATCACGATCGGTCTTCGCCTGAAAGATCTGGTAGCTAGATCCCAAAGCCGGCGGCAGCACTGTCTGTATTCCCCCCTGTCTGTTGAACAACGGTCCGAAGTCAAGGACAGTAAGCTCGCTCTGCACCGCAGGCGGCGGGACACCCGGAATAGCCGGGAATGCGGCCTGATATTCGCTTAGCGTGCCCAACGTGCCGTTTTCCAGGCGGGGATACGCGCTCATTGGCGGCGCGATTCCTTGATCGGCCCATTGATCGAGCGCAACCGTGAGCGCTCTAGCGGTGGCCCTGCCGAAGCTGGTTTGCAGGGGATTCTGGCAGATACCCGGCGCTGCTGGAGGGGCGAGCACGCTAACCCCTTCGACTACGTGGCTGGTACTTCCCAAATGATAGAGCCGCACATTGCCGGGAACGGGGACGGGACGTCCCAGCCCATCGACTACATTGAGCGACGCCTGCCAGTGCCAGAACTCGATACCGCCGTCCATCTGCATCACCAGCGGATCAGTCGCGGGCCGCTTCAGAATTCCGTCCGTGATGCCCGTGATCGGATCCGTGGTCACCGCAAACGTGAACGGCGGAACGGAGTTCGACGTGTAGTCGTGGTTGATGTCCTGCCTGGAGTAGAACGTGGGGTGAGCAAACTGAACGTTGGCGAAAAGCCGGTGCGCGCCCGCCGTGTATATCATCGCTCCATCGAAAACTTTTCGATGGCTCTCGGCCTCGTTGAATCCAAGATAGAGGAAATCGCGCTGGTACATCCCGGTGGATGAGGTCCCCGAGGAGTAGGCGCGGCGGATACCGACTGCGGTTGGGCTGAGCGCCAACGGGTTGGCATTGCCTGCATCGTCGTGGGTCTCATAACGCAGGAAAGAGCCGATGTCGCGTGTGACCGCGTAGGCCAAACCCATCACGATCGGGTCCTTGGCGGGGTAAATCAGTTCGTAGAGCTTGCGCGCTTCGAAGCCGTCGAAGAGGCATAGATCGGTCGTCGTAGGTGTCAGGCTCGCCTGTCCGGTAGGACAACTCCCGAATGCCCACCTATTGGCCGCGACCGTGACTCGGGGAGCGCTCTCTCGGTCGCGCACCACCAACGTTGAGTGCGCGGTGTTGGTATCAGCAGCCTCGTAGGGTCGCCAGCCGGTGATGAGCGGCATCGTGAATGTGTTCGCCGCGGGCGTGTACTCCAGCCGGAGCGGGCCGACGATCGCACTTCCGTCGGTTTGTTTAGCCACCGGATATGTCGCATACAGCACATTCGGGCGGAAAATCCCGTCCCCATGCCAGCCGGCATCAACTACGGCATAACCTTCGGTCAGGAGAATGTTGTTTGCGCCTGTCCAATTTACCGATAGCGGATCGGTGCTGCCCGCATTTGGGAACGCCCGGAATTGGACCTCTACGGGATTGCCCCGGTTGTTGATGCCATACCAAAGCTTGTGGTTTCCCTTCGCGAGGTCAACCGGCTTCAATATGTAGAATTGAGTGCTGAATTCCACCATCCCGCGCGCGTTTCTCGGTGCCTTGTCCAGATTGACGATGATGGCATCGAGCGGATCGCTGGGATTGACTTCCATGTAGGCAGTGCCGTCGAGCCGTTCATAGGCGCCCGTGGCACCGAACGCCATGCCGCCGGCAAATGAGCGGGTCTGCTCCACCACGAATCGCGTTACGCGCGCATCGCCGAGCTGCGAAACACCGGAAAGCAAGCCTAGAGCACCGATACCGCATGCACGAATGACATTCATGTTCATCCTCCTCTTCTCTTAATTGTCGCTGCGACCTATAGGCGTGATTCAGTCTGCATGCCGAATTGCCTTACAGCATGGTGACGAAGCGCTTCGACATCGTGAATGTGACAACGCGAGGTGCCGCAGCGCTATGCGCCCGCGTTATTTTGGAAGGTGTTGGGCGGCAGAGTCCGAAACTAGGAGCCTCAATAGGAGCGGCATACCACGCTCTGTTTATGACAGTCTGTTTATTACAGAGCAGTCAAGCGTTTACCATAGCACGCAGGTGTTGTCAATAGGGTGTAAAACGAACTTTGTTAGTAACTTGCAAAAAAGAACATTGAAGCGCATCGCCGCTTGATCGCTCAATGGTCTTGCCGCGCTCGGTCGTCATCGCAACGCGGCCTGACCGTAGCGAATTCGTACTCAGGCTGGAATCGGTGTGTGAAACAGACCGCGACAATGCTCCGCCCAACCATTATTGGCGAAGAGCAGCACGCACGGGCGGTGGGGATGATGCGCAGGCGCGTCGCGCCGGCGTAGTGCCGTCAAGGGAACGGTGCACGCGATGGCTGTTGTAATAATCCGCGAATGCGTTCAACTTTCGCGTCAGGTCGATCGCGTTCCAGAAGAATACGTGATCGAGATATTCGCGTCGAACGGTGCCGATAAGCCGTTCAATGAACGGA
>VBCY01000427.1 GCA_005882995.1 Betaproteobacteria bacterium | reverse complement strand
CGAAGGAACGGGAATCGAAGTTCCCGGCCCTGTTGCCGATTCGCGAGAGTTATCGGCTGCGTCGGAATCGCTTTCGCGGTTCGCAGTTCGATTCATCGCGTTGCCCCGCACGGTACTGCGATCGGTATTCGCGCGATGCGCAGCAGGTTGCTAGCGGTCATGGTGAGCTTGAATTGCTGATCGACCCGCTGCAAGCCGCGAAACACGGTTTGGCGAAGGCGCCCGACGGTCTTGCCCCAGCCAAACGGCTCCTCAATGCGTTTGCGGATGATCTGGCTAAGGCGGTAACCGGGATGGCGGGTGGTGCGAGCGTCGATCGCGCTGCCGCCACGGCGGGTGTCGTTGCAGGCGACGTGCGGTGTGACCTTGCGCTCGCGGCACGCGGTGATGAAGTCAGTGGTGTCGTAGGCTTTGTCGGCGCCGACGCTGCGGCGCCCGGGGTCGGACACAGCGTCGAGCATGGCCAGTGCCGCGCGACGCTCCCCGAATCCATCGGCATGCGTGACCACGGCGCTGACCACCAGGCCGGTGCGGTTCTCCATCAGCACATGGCCTTGGTAACAGAGGATCGACGCGGTGTTGTGACTCTTGCGGTAGGTGCGCGCGTCCGGGTCGGTGGTGCTGGCGTGGGTGTCGTTGGTACGCGGTTGGCCTTTCCAGTCGGCTTGCGCGTTGCGCCCACCGCCGCCCGGCCGCTGGTCATCGCTACCATCCTTCGGCCGAAAGCTCTTCTGGCTCGCCCACGCCTGAATCAGCGTGCCGTCGACCGAGAAGTGTTCCTTGGACAGCAGGCCGCGGGCATCGGCCAGGCGCATGACCTCGGCAAACAAGCCTTCCACCACCTGATGCGCCAGCAAGCGGTCGCGATTCTTGGAGAAGGTCGAGTGATCCCAGATCGGATCATCGAGCGCCACGCGGACGAACCAGCGAAACAGCAGGTTGTAACGCAGCTGCTCGCACAGCTGCCGCTCGCTGCGGATCGAGTAGAACACTTGCAACAGCAAGGCCCGGATCAGCTTCTCCGGCGCGATCGAGTCGCGGCCGCTGTCGGCGTAGATCACGTTGAACTGGGTATTCATCGCCGTCAGCGCATCGTTCACCAGCACGCGAATGGACCGCAGCGGATGATCGGTCGGCACGAAGTCATCCAGCTTCGCCAACGTGAACAGGCTTTCCTGCATCGCATCTCCACCGCGCATCGTTCGAACCTCGCAAGAGAACGGGCACCAGCCCTCCCACAAACGATAGCTGCAACGCCCGCGATTACAAGCCGAATTTCAACAGCCTGCTAACCGCTCGCTCAACCCGGACGCTCCTCGGCGGCGCCGACGCGTCGTCCGCTCGGCGACGGTTAGCTTGGTTCGTTAGGCCCTTCCCTGCCGAGACTGTTCGTGCTGCCAGTCGCTCAGTTCGTGGCAACCCTGTCCTGCATTGTCTTTGCCGGCGCGGCGATTTACATCAACCTCGTCGAGCATCCCGCACGAATGGGTTGCTCGACGCAGATCGCGGCTACCGTTTGGGCACCGAGCTACAAGCGGGGCACATGGATGCAAGCGCCTCTCGCCGTGGTCAGCTTTTTCGGCGGCACCGCGTCGTGGCTCCTCGGTGCTGGTATCGGCTGGCTCGTGGGTGCAATTATCATCCTCGCCGTCGTGCCATTCACCTTCCTTGCGATCATGCCTACGAACAATGAGCTCTTGGCGCCGGGACGCGACCTTACTTCACCTGAGACCCGCGCACTACTAGAACGTTGGGCGATGCTTCATGGAGTGCGCACTGTGCTCAGTCTTGCAGCGTCAGCCATCTTCCTATGGCTACTGGTCAGGGCCTAACATCTCGCTCAACCCGGATGCTCCTCCGGGGCGTTGTGCGCCGTACGTCGTCGCGCCGGTCAGCTTGGTTCGTTGGGCGTCAGACGCGAGCCCTCCGGTATACTGACACTCTGTGTGTCTTCGAGGTTGGTCATGAAACTTACCGCCATCTTCCAAAAGGTTCCTGAGGGGTTTATCGGCTTCGTCGAAGAGCTTCCGAGGGTCAACACGCAGGGAGCGACCTTGGATGAAGTCAGAAACAATTTGAATGAAGCGGTTGAGCTCGTGCTTGAGGCGAATCGCGCACTGTCCCAAGAGTCTATTCAGGGGCAACAGGTCATACGCGAGCCTCTCATCGTTCCGGACGAATGAAGCGTTTTGATCTGATTCGTCATCTCGAAAGAAATGGCTGTGTGCTTTTGCGCTAAGGTGGCAGCCAGTCGGTGTTTATAAATCGCGCTACTCGTAAGTCTTGCACCGTGCCGCGGAATCGCGTTCTCGCTCGCAAGATCTGCCGAGATCTTGAGGTTTCCCCGCCGTGACGCCCAACCGCTCGCTCAACCCAGGCGCTCCTCGGCGGGCCTGCGGTCCGTACGTCGTCGCGCCGGTTAGCTTGATTCGTTGAGCGTCACAGCAAAAGGAGTTGAAATGAATAAGGTCTCATTCAGCGAGTTACCCTTCCTAGTCAAGGCAGCGGTCTTCGTCAGCTTGCTCAACGCCTGGGTTCTTTTCGAGGAGGTGGTGATTGATCGTCACGGCTTGTGGCGTTACCTGCCGTTCTATAAGGTCGGCCTGTTCTGCGTGTGGGATCTCGCTGCGCTCTTGCTCATAGGCGCTGGAGTCTTTTGGTGGTCGTCCGCCCCGCGTAAGGAGCGCGCTTCCTGTGCTGTGCGCCGCTCGGTCGGCTGGTGCGCCGGCTGCACCTAGCAGCCTTGGTGACGCCCAACCTCTCGCTCAACCGGACCGGTTAGCTTGGTTCGCTAGGCACCACTAATGGAAATTGTCGCGGCGCTTCTTCTCGCATTTGCTTTGGCTGCCTATCTCCGGTTCCGACGTTGGGCTGCGCTTCGTGCGATCGCGCTAGCCTCCCTCCTATCGCCGGCTGGTGTTACCTTCGGCGCGTATGTGTTCCCCGCAGAACCTGAGTTCCGAATGTGGTGGCACATCACAGTCGTCACGTCAGTGTTTTTTGGCTTCTGTGCTGCAGCAGCGGGTTATGTGTTCGTAGTTCTGATTCAACGCCATGGTGCCTCTCAAGAAACACATAGCAAGTGATTGATCGCGAAGGATGGTTTCAAGCTGGTTGTTCGGACGCGACCAGTCTGATGCCGAGTTTTTCTGCGCGCTTGGACAATTGGCGGAGCACGTGCTCGCGGTAGCGCTCCTCGTAGTAGTCCTGGCCCTGATCGGTGTACTCGTCGCCCTTGGTTAGCATCGTGTAGATCAGGCGCGCGAGCTTGTGGGCGGCCGTAGTGACGGCTTTGGGTTTATCCATGCGTGAGCACAAGCGGCGGAAGTAAGCGCCGAGAGCCGACTGGCTGGTACGCAGTGCGGCTGCTAAGCGAAGGGCCTGTGCGGCGCGATTGGCAGAACGCTTAGTCTTGCCGCTGAGTAGCTTGCCGCCGTGATCTTGGTGCCTGGGCATAGGCAGAGCCAAGAAGTGAAATGCTTGACCGTGAGTGATCGTCAGGGCCGCTCGGGACTTGCCGGGCTTGAGGCTGACGCTGCGATTGCGTTGGGCCAAGGCTTGCTCCATCGTTCAGTTGTGAAGATGGCGCCGCATCGGGTACGTCGTCTAGCTCACTCTCTTAAACGGGATATCGGCCCAGCGGCTTCGAACCGCCAAGCCGATTCACCAATGTCGATGACGTCACCCAGGACCAGGCTAACCCGCGGGCAATGTTGCACCATTGCTACATCGGTCTTCCCCAGCGCCGCATTCCACCTTGCCACAACGTCGCCACCGTGTGTTTCTTCGGCGCGATTTGCGACAGCGGGCCGATTACTCCGCTAACCTCTCGCTCAGCCCGGACGCCTCGCCAGGGGCACTTCATGTCTGCCTGCGGGGCCCCGGTTAGCTTGGTTCGCTGGGCGTCACTTTATCTGAAGTAACCATGGCGTTGACCGATCTTGAGCGAAGGCGTTGCGAGCGTGACCTTGCGAAGTTCATGGAGTGTCGTCGTCCTCCACCACACGTCAGGCCTCAGCTCGATATTGGATGCAGGATCTCTGGGCAAAGCGTCGAGATCTTCGAGATCCGTCCCGCCTGGCAGCATCGGAAAGAGACGATGGAGCACCCGGTTGCGAAGGGCACATTCGTGCGGTCGAAGAATCGATGGCGCATTTTCTGGATGCGTCGCGATCTCAAATGGCACGGGTACGAGCCGAACCTGGAGGTCCAGAGTCTCGAAGCATTCTTGAACGTCGTGGATCGTGATGAATACTGTTGTTTCTTTGGATAGGCCGTACCGCCCAACGTAGCGTTCGAGCGGACGTCCCGTCTGCTGCGTTACGCGCATCTCGCGCCGGGACATCTTGCGCCGTACGCAGGCAAGAGCGGCCTCGCCAAACCACAAGATGTAGAAATCGACCAGGCACAAAACCGGACATACGACGTTCGGATTGCGGACGATGAAGAGGACCAAATCCTCTTACAGATGAATGGGGTGGCTGACGGGATTCGAACCCGCAACAACCGGAATCACAATCCGGGCAACAAAATACGTGAATCAATGGCTTGGACTGCTGTAATTCTAAGATATCCACGGGAAATGGCGTTATCCTTCAAATCGAACGATCGTTTCTTAGAAACGACATCACCCAAAATTACTCGGCGTCCCTAGGCTCAAGCCGCATCCAACGCCGCCAGCGCATTGAAGCTCCCGGCTTGCGTGTAGAGAGGCGGATTAGAACCCCGCTTTGAACTTGCGCTCAGGATGGGATTCAACCCCACGGCCACCTGGTTAATAGCAAGGCGCGAACCGGG
>VBCY01000429.1 GCA_005882995.1 Betaproteobacteria bacterium | reverse complement strand
CAGCCGCGCCTCGATCGAGTGCGCCATCGAGTTGCGGTCTTCGAGACGTAGGTAGAGCGGCAGCGGCTCAACCATCTGCGTATACGCGAGAGCGCCGCTCAGGTCAGCCGAAGTGCGCGGAGCGGATTTGGGCAACTCCCGCAACAGGTCGGGAGCGAACCAGCCGTTGCGAGCGCGTTTCTGCCGTCGCCGCCCCACGAATCCCCTATACAACGAACTCTTCCACAACTGATAGAACGAGCGTCGCATGAAAAGCTGGGCCATCAACCGCGCAGGCTTTGCGCCGGCATGGACGTTGTAGAACGCCCCCATTTCTCTCCATGCCTGCCTCAAGCCCTTGGCATGCTCGACGTCGTTCCAGTAGTGGCGAAAGTAATTCGGGTACCCCGCCAGCGTTTCGTCGCCGCCCTGCCCGTTCAATATCACCTTGATACCGTGCTTCGCCGTCGCCCGCATCAACTGGTAGCTCACCAGCGCAGTAAGGGTGTGTACGGGCTCGTCTTGAAACCAGAGCATTTGCTGAAGATCGGCCCACAGCTCTTCCGGGCTGGTCTCGAGCTCAATGAGCCTCGCCCCGGTTTGCGCGACCGTCGCGCGAATGTATCGGGACTCGTCAAACTCGGGACTGATGTAGCTAAAGCAGGAAAGCGGTCCGCTCGCATCCGTTTGCTGACGGATCCGTGCCGATGCGCACGCGATCGACGTCGAATCGAGGCCGCCCGAAAGATGAATGCCCACCGGCACGTCGCTGCGCATGTGCACGCGGACCGCGTCTTCGAAGAGCTCCGCAAAGCGCTCGGCAGGATCGGCAGCCAAGCTCGTGACGGCGTTGCGAATGTCCCAGTAGCGGTACTCGCGAAAACGCGATCCTTCGAGGGAATACTCGAAAGCGCAACCCGGAGGGAGCTTGCGGATGCCGCGATAGAAGGTTTCGTCGGTCTCGTCAAGGCGGCCATCGACCAGGAAAGAACTGGCGACTGCTTCGTTGAGTTGGTCTCGGTAATAACCGGAGGCCCGTATCGACTTGATCTCGGACGCGAAGATAAAACGCCCGGCCTCGTTGCAATAGTGGAAGGGCTTGATGCCGAAGCGATCTCGCGCTCCAAAGAGCTTGTTGTTCCTGCGGTCGTGGATGACAAAAGCCCACATCCCGTTGAGGCGCTCGAGGCAGGACGAACCCCATTCGAGATAGCTGTGCAGAAGCACCTCGCTGTCGCCCGACGAGCGGAAGACATGGCCGCGCGACTCCAACTCATGCTTGAGCTCGATGAAGTTGTAGATCTCTCCGTTGAAGATGATGGTGAGCGCCCCATCGGCGGTGCTCATCGGCTGATGGCCCGCAGGCGAGAGATCCAGAATCGAAAGTCGCCTGAACCCGAAGCCGATCCGGCCCGAGAAATAGCTGCCCTCGTCGTCCGGGCCACGATGCCGCAGGACTGATAGCATCCGCGCCACGGTTTGCGGATTGGCGCTCTCGCCGTCCGGCTCGACAATGCCGAGGATGCCGCACATGGATCTACGCCGGAGCCGATACGACGGCGCGAGGCTGGACCGACCGCGACGGCTCTCGAATGATCTGAAGAAGACAAGCTTCGAGCTCGCTGCTCCTCGCATCCCAGCTATGCCCGGCGGCCGCGCTTTGCCTCTGTGCCGGCGTTCCCGTACCACCTGAATGAACGGCATCGTCCAGCGCAGCGAGCCAGTCATCGACGCCCCGCGCAAAGCGAATGACGTGAGAGAGGGGACGAAGCATGGGCAAATCCATGGTGACAATCGGACGCCCCGACGCAAGATATTCGTGCAGCTTCAGTGGATAGGCAAGACGCGTCCACGAACTATCGGTCGACTTGTAGATCATCACGTTGACGTCCATGTTGACCGTATACGCGGGGATTTCGTCGTGGTCCTTGGAGTCGAGCATGTGGACATTGCCCATCCCGAGAAGCGCCCGGAAGTGAGGATCTGCGACGAGATCCTTCTCGCGCTGTCTCGGACCGATCAGCACCCAATGGTAGTCCGAGCGCTGCTCGGCGAGCGAGCGCAACAGCGCATAGTCGACTTGGGGATGAAGGCTGCCGACATATCCGACGCGCGGATGGGGTATGCCGGTCAGATCGGCGGGCTCCGCTGCCACGCTTCTCGCCGCGGCCAAAAATGCGGGCACATCCGCTGCATTGAGCAATACGTGGACAGGACGACCCCCTTTTTTTGCGAGTTCTCCCGCGATCCCTTCCGAAGGAGCTAGAACGAGATTCGCACGGCGCAGGAGCTCCA
>VBCY01000426.1:5429-28643 GCA_005882995.1 Betaproteobacteria bacterium | reverse complement strand
GATCGCAACAGCGATGTCGCTTGCATCCGGCATCTGGGTGTGGGCGGGGTTTGACAGCGTACAAAACGCGACTGCAATTAACAGGCAGCGGAGCGGAGCAGGCATCGAAATACCCGATTACGTTGGCGAATTATCGCCGTTTGTGACCGTTGGTGCCGGCCGCAACAAGGATCGGTACCTGGCTTCTTTGGGACCGCTTACCATTGACGCAACATCTTCGCTCGTAAACAATCTCCTTCGCTGTATCCCCTAACGGGCGATGCCCGAGGAATATTCCGATGTCGTTGAATACGCCGGCCGCGCGCCGGGACCAGTCCTATCACCTCCATCCTGCGACCAACCTTCGCACCGTCCAGAAGGAAGGGCCACTCGTAATTACCCGGGGCGAAGGCGTTTACGTCTACGATGACGAGGGACGGCGCTATCTCGAGGGTATGGCGGGCTTGTGGTGCGCTTCGCTAGGCTTTTCCGAGCGGCGGCTGGCGGACGCGGCGTACCGGCAAATGTGCGAGTTGCCGTTCTATCACAGCTTTGCCGGGAAAGTCCCGGCGATCAGCACCGATCTTGCAGAGCGCTTGATTCGCATCGCTCCAGCAAACATGGGGAAAGTGTTCTTCGCGAACTCCGGCTCGGAAGCGAACGATACGGCACTCAAGCTCGCGTGGTACATCAACAATGCACTCGGCAGGCCGAAGAAGAAGAAGATCATATCGCGAAAGCGCGCGTACCACGGCGTAACCATCGCCACAGCCAGTTTGACCGGTCTCGCCTTCGCGCAGGACGACTTCGACCTTCCGATCGAGCGCATCCTGCATACCGATTGCCCACATTATTATCGGGGCGCCGAACGCGGAGAGAGTGAGGACGCGTTTGCGGCGCGTTTGGCGGCCAATCTGGAGGCGCTCATCCTGCACGAGGGACCTGACACCGTCGCGGCGTTTTTTGCCGAACCGGTGATGGGAGCGGGCGGCGTGATCGTGCCGCCAGCGACTTACTTCGACCGCATTCAACCCATCCTCAAAAAGTACGACATCCTGTTTGTTGCGGACGAAGTGATTTGCGGCTTCGGAAGGACTGGCTTCATGTTCGGCTCGCAGACATTCAATCTGCAGCCGGACATCATCACCCTGGCGAAGGGATTGTCAGCAGGCTACATCCCGATTTCCGCAACGCTTATTTCAGATGCGGTCTACGAATTACTCGTCGCTCAGAGCGATAAGCTCGGCATCTTCGGACACGGCTACACCTATTCGTCGCATCCGGTCCCTGCAGCCGTAGCGCTCGAGGCTCTCAAGATCTACGAAGAGCGCGATATCGTCGCGGCCGTGCGCCGTGTCGGTCCTCGACTCCAGGAGGCAATCCGCAGCTACCGCGGCCATCCTCTGATCGGAGAGGCCCGCGGCATCGGGCTGATCGGCGCAGTCGAGATCGTCCGCGACAAAGCGACCAAGGGTAGCTTCGACCCGAAAGCGGGTGTAGCCGCGTACCTCGTGCGCCGCGCGCAACACCACGGCGCCATCCTGCGCAACATGCCTGGTGACATCGTCGCGTTCAGCCCGCCCTTGATCATCAACGAGACCGAGATCGAAGAGATGATGGCCTGTTTTGGCAAGGCGCTCGACGATACCTGGTCGATGGTGAAAGAAAAGGGCCTCGTGTAAGCGCGGCGCTATGAGCACGACCGAGCCTATCGTTCGTTTTGTCGGCATCGGTAAGACCTACGACGGCGTTAGTCGAGTCGTTGACAAGCTTGATCTCGACATCGAGCGCGGCGAATTCCTGACTTTGCTCGGGCCGTCCGGATCCGGCAAAACCACGACGCTGATGCTGCTCGCCGGCTTCGAAACGCCGACTGCCGGCGAAATCCTGCTCGAGGGTAAGCCGCTCTCCCGTGTCCCGCCATACCAGCGCAACATCGGCATGGTGTTCCAGAACTATGCGCTGTTCCCGCACATGAGCATCGCAGAGAACATCGGCTTCCCCCTCTCGGTGCGCGGCGTGGCGGGAGCGGATATCGCGAAGCGTGTCGAGCGCGCACTGGACATGGTGCAACTCAGCGGCTTCGGGCACAGGCGACCTTCTCAGCTCTCGGGCGGCCAGCAGCAACGCGTGGCGGTGGCGCGGGCGCTGGTCTTCGAGCCGAAGCTGATCCTGATGGACGAACCGCTCGGGGCGCTGGATAAGCAGCTGCGCGAGCAAATGCAGCTCGAGATTCGACGATTGCATCAGCGGCTCGGAGTGACGATGGTTTATGTCACGCATGACCAGTCGGAAGCGCTCACCATGTCGGATCGGATCGCCGTATTTCATCGCGGCAGCATCCAGCAGCTCGACAAGCCCGAGCCGATGTACGAGTACCCGAAGAACGCCTTTGTCGCGCGTTTCATCGGTGAAAATAACCGGCTCGAGGGAACGCTGGAATCGGTGCGAGACGACCGCTGCACGATCCACGTCGCCATCGGCGATAGCCGGATCGAAGGCACCCTGGTGGAACCGGTGCCGAATGGCGGCGCAGTCACCGTGTCGCTGCGGCCGGAGCGGGTGCAAATCCGTGACTCCGGGCATACAATCGACGGGCATTCCGGTTGCCAGCTGCCGGGCTTGCTGCAGGAGATCATCTATCTCGGAGATCACGTTCGGGCGAGGGTCGTCATGGCCGGCACCCATGAGTTCATGGTGAAGCGCCCCATTTCCGAGGCGCACACCTTGCCCCGTATCGGCTCGCCGGTCGAGGTATTCTGGGCGCCCGAACATTGCCGCGCATTCGCGCGGGAGAGTTGATGCGCTGGCGCATTGAGTTCCCTAGAGGAGGAGATATGAAAAGCAAGAGCATCGGGATGGTGACGCTGACGGCGATTACCGTCGTACTTTCCACCGCTACATCGGCCCGCGATTTGACGGTCGTTTCGTGGGGCGGGGCCTATCAGGACGCGCAGCGCGAGGTGTATTTCCAGCCGTTCATGGAAAAGAACAAGATGAAGATGGCGGAGGAAAACTGGGACGGGGGCGTCGGCACGCTCCGCGCCAAGGTGCAGGGGGGCAATAACAACTGGGACGTCGTCCAGGTGGAATCGGAAGAGCTCTTGATCGGTTGCGAAGAAGGCCTGTATGAAAAGCTCGACTGGGCCAAGCTCGGCGGCAAGGACAAATAGCTGCCGGACGCCGTTAACGACTGCGGCGTCGGCGCGATCGTATACAGCTTCATCCTCGCCTACGATGGCGACAAGATCAAAGGCGACGCTCCAAAGTCATGGGCGGATTTCTGGAATGTGCAGAAGTGGCCGGGCAAGCGTGCCTTGCGCAAGGGACCCAAGACCACGCTGGAAATCGCTCTCATGGCCGATGGCGTGGCGCCAAACGACGTTTACAAGACGCTCGGCACCAGCGAGGGCGTCGAGCGTGCGTTCAAGAAGCTCGATCAACTGAAGCCCAACCTGGTGTGGTGGGAAAAGGGTTCGCAACCGCCACAGCTGCTCGCCTCCGGCGAGGTTGCGATGACCGATGCATACAACGGACGTATCGCAGCGGCGAACGACAAGGACAAGAAGAACTTCAAGATCGCGTGGACCAACAATCTCTACACGATCGATTCGTGGGTGATCATGAAGGGCTCGCCCAACAAGGCGCAGGCCGAGACGTTCCTTGTGTTCGTCAACGATCCGCAGAACCAGAAGAATCTGCCGCCGAAGATTCCCTATGGACCGACCGCCAAAGCCTCGACCGCGCTGATCGACAAGAACGTGCTGCCGAACCTGGCCACCGCACCGCAGAACATGGCGACGGCTCTCTACATCAACGACAAGTTCTGGCTGGAGAACCTGGACAAGCTTTCGCAGCGATTCAACGCCTGGGTCGCCAAATAACCATTTGAAAGACACCACGAGAAAGCGATGCTACGCGGCGCGGCGGCATCGCTCCATGCGGCGTTGGCGAGCGTCGACAAAGATGCCGGCAACCTTCGCCGCGCGTTGCGAAAAAGCCGCCGTCGGGAACAATGGCGCGCAGCGGCACTGGTGCTGCCGCTCTTCGTTTTTCTGGCGGCGTGTTTTGTCGTGCCCATCGGCGCCATGCTTTCTCATGGAGTCATCGACCCCGACATTGTCCGCATTCTGCCCACGGTCACCGATGCGCTGAAGAGCTGGGACGGTCACGAGCTGCCTCCGGAGAGCGCCTATGCGGCGCTGATTACCGACATTCGAGCGGCACGTGAAGCCGGAACGCTGGCGAGTGCGGCGACGCGGCTCAACTACGACGTTCCCGGCTTTCGCACGCTCCTCTTTGGCACCGGTCGCCAGTTGCCGGCGGAGCTTTCGGGATCGAGCCGCGAGACGCTGATCGCCATCGATCCCAAGTGGGGTGATCGCGAAACGTGGGCGGCGCTGCGTCGCGCTGGCGGGCCGCTCACCGACTTCTACGTGCTGGGCGCGCTCGACTTGCGACGCGATGCCGACGGTTCCATCACCGGCGCGCCGCGCGAGCAGCGGGTGTTTCGCGATGTGCTGGGACGAACGCTTTGGATCTCGGCGATGGTAACCGTAATCTGTCTTGTTCTCGGATATCCGGTGGCGTACGTGATCGCTGCGCAGCCGCCGGCACGCGCCGGAGTGCTGTTGTTCCTGGTGCTGCTTCCCTTCTGGACTTCGCTGCTGGTCCGCACCGTCGCCTGGGTTGTCCTGTTGCAGAAAGAAGGCGTCCTCAACAGCCTGTTCCTGTCTCTCGGCATCATCGATGAGCCGCTGAAGATGATTTTCAATCGCTTCGCGGTCTACGTGGCGATGGTTCACGTGCTGCTCCCATTCATGGTGTTGCCGGTGTACAGCGTCATGCGCAGCATCCCCGCATCGTATGTGCGCGCTGCGTCATCGCTCGGCGCGCGCCCGTTCACAGCGTTCTGGCGGGTCTACCTGCCGCAGACACTGCCCGGGATCGGCGCAGGTTGCCTGATAGTTTTCATCCAGGCGCTGGGCTACTACATCACGCCGGCACTGGTGGGCGGGGCCGACGACCAGATGATCAGCTACTTCATCGCCTTTTATGCCGGCAGGACCGTGAACTGGGGCATGGCCGCGGCTCTGTCGATCATGTTGTTGACGGCCACGCTGCTGCTCTACGCCGTGTACAACCGTCTCATCGGCGTCGAGCGGATGCGACTGGGCTGAGGCCATGAGAACCGGTACCGAAACGACGGGAGAGCGCCTCACGCAAATTGGCCTCATCGCCTTAACCGGCGCCGTGCTGATATTCCTGGTGACGCCGATCCTGATCATCGTGCCGCTATCGTTTTCCTCGGGTTCGTTTTTCTACTATCCGTTGCCTGGTTTGAGCCTGCGTTGGTACGAGGACTTTTTCTCTTCGTCTTTCTGGTTGCAGTCGCTCGAGAACAGTCTCATCGTCGGCATTTCAGCGACGGTCTTGGCGACGACCCTGGGCACGCTGGCGGCGCTCGGGATCTGGCGCGCACGCTTTCCGGCGCAAGCACTTGTGCTCGCGCTGCTGATTTCTCCCATGGTCGTGCCGGTGATCATCGTTGCCGTTGGCGTCTATTTTGCATTCGCGCCCCTGGGCCTGAACAATGGCTACCTCGGCTTGATTCTCGCGCATACGACGCTCGGCGCGCCGTTCGTCGTGATCACCGTCCTAGCAACTCTTTCGAACTTTGACCGCACGCTGATACGAGCCGCGGAAAGCCTCGGTGCTGCACGGATCACAACCTTCCGTCGCGTCACCTTGCCGCTGATCCTGCCGGGTGTGGCGTCGGGGGCGGTGTTCGCATTCGCAGCGTCGTTCGACGAAGTCGTCGTTGCCCTGCTGATGGCGGGGCCTGGTCAGCGTACGCTGCCTCGGCAAATGTTCGCCGGCATCAACGACAATATCAGCTTGACCATCGCCGCAGCGGCGACAATGTTGATTGCGATTTCGCTGGTGCTGATGATCGCCGTCGGTTGGCTGCGGCGTCGCAGCGCTCGAATGGTTCAGGTTGGCGGATGATCAAAATCTTCGGGACTTGAACATGGCATTGATTTCGGCGTAGGAGATTGCTTCCTGTGCGAAGGCGAATGTCCCCTGATGCTTGACCTCCTGCGCCGCCCGGAAGAACGCCCCATATGCGGCACGCGCGAGAGAAGAGCCGAGGCTTATGCGTTTTACGCCCAGATCCGCAAGGACATCGAGCGACAGCGCTGCTCCTGATAGACCCATGACAACGTTTACGGGTCTGGGCGCGACCGCGCGAACGACGGCGTCGACTTCCTCCCGAGTCTTGAGGCCCGGAGCGTACAGGACATCGGCGCCCACTTCCGCAAACGCCACCAGGCGACGGATCGTATCGCCAAGGTCCGGGCGCCGATTGATCAGATTCTCCGCTCTTGCGGTAAGCACGAAAGGAAAAGGCAACGATCGAGCGCCCTCGACCGCAGCCCTCACACGCTCAACGGACAAATCGAAAGCGTAGATGGGATCGTCGGCAACGCCGGTCGCGTCTTCAATCGATCCGCCGGCCAGGCCGACCTCGGCCGCCAGCGCGATCGTTTGCCGGCAGGTATCGGGAGCGTCACCGAAGCCATTCTCCAAATCCGCAGAGACCGGCAACGACGTCGCCTCGACAATCATTGCGGCGTTGACGAGTGTCTCGTCGCGATCGACGGCGCCCTCGGCATCGGGCTTGCCGAGGGAGAACGCGAATCCGGCGCTTGTGGTTGCGAGGGCTTCGAAACCCAACGTCGCGAGCATCCTAGCGGAGCCGGCGTCCCACGGATTCGGAATCACGAATAGACCTGGCCTCTCGTGCAGCGCCTTGAAAGCTTCAGCTCGCTTCGCGTGCATTTTCGCGTCCGTGGAGACCTCGGTGCTGGTATCAGAAACGTGGGTTCAGGCAGCTATTGTGACGCGTCCAAGATTCGCACGGAAGCGCACACCGGATACCGGCTCGCTGACACCTATTGAGAGTTACCCAACTGAGTGACATCTGACCCTCACCCGCGCTGTCGCGCACGCCTCTCCCGGTGGGAGAGGGGTTGGGGGTGACGGCCAGCTCATCCGCATTGCAACCGATGTCACGCAGTTAGGAAACGCTCAATAAAGAAGCGTATTTGAAATCGTTGAGGAGTGGCGTAGAGTGACTCAGGTCGCGCTTATCCTGCGTCGTGTGAGGGTAACCAATGGCGCTGCTCCCCGGATCTCTGCAGGGTTCCTACGCGTTCTCAGGAAAGCTCGCAGCCACCTCGCGGCTTGGCGCTGGTCTCGCGTTAGCTTTGCTGCTGGGACTAGCCCAGCTTTCGGAGACCTTCGCCCAGGATACCCGAGTTGCGAGTACGGTTCAGGAACTCGTTCCGTTCTCCTCGGATGAGGGGCTTGCGCGCCTGGCTCGATCCAATGCCAAGGTCGACTTTCCGGCCCTTGCCAATCAGTTCGAACCACAATCCAACGCTGCCTTTTGTGGTCCTACGTCAGCGGCGATCGTACTCAATGCCGCTCGTGGTCGGAGCGCCGACCTGCCGCGCGATCGGAGCCGCCTGCGTGCAGAGGACCTTCAGTACGTACCAAACAACTACGATCCGACTATCCCACGGTTCACGCAAGACAACGTGATAACCAAGGGCCAAAAAACTCGAGCGCAAGTACTCGGAGAGCCGCTAGCGATCAACGGAAAACAGATCAAGGACTTCGGCTATCAAGTCCGTCAGCTTGATGAAATGCTAAAAGCGAACGGTGTAAGCACACGACTGACGGTAGTCGACGACACCAAGACCGAGCAAGACATTCGGGCCGAGCTGGTTGCGAATCTTCAACGTCGAGGCGACTACATAATCGTCTCGTACCTACGCGAGGCTGTAGGCCAGCGCGGTGCAGGACATATTTCGCCAGTCGGTGCATACGACGCCGAATCGGACTCGTTTCTCGTTCTGGATGTCAACCCGGCCAGCGCAGGCTGGGTCTGGATGCCGACCAAAACGCTGGTCAAGGGCATGCGCACGTTTGATACCGTTGAAAACCGCGGATACATTCTCATTGAGTCACCCTGATTCCATTGTTTCGGTTGCCCATCGCAGAGTTTTGCGTGAAATCAAGCACGGCGCGGTTGTACAGGGTTTCGCCGACGCTTGCGCTGTCCTCATGTCCGCCGCCCGGAATGAGCGTTAGCCACTTGGGACCGGTGGCAGCGCTAAACAGTTGCTCGCTCATCGTGTAAGGAACTTCCTCATCGGCCGTGCCGTGGATAAACAGCGTGGGCACTCGCAGCATGGGCATTTTCGCTAGTGCATCAAAGCGCTGGTTTAAGAGCCAGTCAGTTGGAAACATCCAGTAGAGTGTTTTCGCCATTTCGGGTATCGAGGTAAACGTACTCTCCACGATCAAACCGGCGGTCTCAGGGTGGCGTAGCGCGAGTTCGACTGCGACGGCGCCGCCCAACGAGTGACCGTAGATGAACGCGTGCTTGGAATCTACGCGACGTTCCTTAATCAGATAATTCCAGGCCGCGTCGGCGTCCTCGTACATTTGGATCTCCGACGGAAATTCGCCGCCACTCTTACCGTAGCCGCGGTAGTCGACTGCAAGCAGAGTAAACCCCAACCGGTTAAGCAGCGCGATTCGGTCAAGATTGCCAGCGATGTTCAGATCATTGCCGTGGAGGTAGAGGATGGTCGCGGTCGCCGCGTTTGCTGACTCGAGCCACCATCCGTATAACCACGTTGGATCACGGGTACCGACGGGCACCCAGATCTCCTCATATTGCAAACCCAGATTAGCTGGAGTTTCGCGTATGTCACGACTGGGAAAGAAAATCAGCTCTCGCTGCTCTATCCACAGATACGCGCTTGCACCAACGTAGCCAACGATGAGCAGAACCAAAAGGATTGAGACGATTCGCAGTGAGTACCACCGCTCGACGGCCGTCGTGGTACTCATTTTCCGGATCCGAAATAGGGAGCCAGCGGCCTCCTAAAGCCAACTTGTCGTCCGCTTTCGCGACATCTGTGATTTGAGTTTGCCCCCTGTGCTGCTCGCCGCGTTTCGTCATACATGAACGTCAAGGAATAGCATGCAGCGATTATGGAAGGGTGTAAGCCGTCTTCACCACAGTAAAGAATTCCCTCGCGTAACGGCCCTGTTCGCGCGGCCCGTAGCTCGACCCTTTACGCCCGCCGAAGGGGACGTGATAGTCGACGCCCGCGGTCGGCAGATTGACCATCACCATACCTGCCTGGCTGGCGCGCTTGAAATGCGACGCATGCCTGAGCGATGTGGTGACAATGCCCGCCGAAAGGCCGAAATCGGTGTCGTTGGCCACTGCCAATGCCTCGTCGTAATCCTTCACGCGGATTACGCTGGCGACGGGTCCGAAGATCTCCTCGCGCGAGCTTCGCATGGCGTTGGTCGCCTCGGTGAGCAGAGCCGGTGCGAGATAGTGACCTTTCTTCTCGCGCTGCAGCACTTCGCCGCCCCAGGCGAGGCTCGCCCCTTCGCGCTGGCCGACGCCGATGTAGTCCAGGTCCTGCTTGAGCTGGTTCTCATCGACTACGGGACCGATGTCGGTCCCTGCTGCGAGCGCGTCGTCGACCTTGAGCTTGCCCACGCGCTCGGTGATCGCGGTGACGAAACGATCGTGGATGCCTGCTCCCACGATCAATCGCGACGAAGCGGTGCACCGCTGTCCGGTTGAAAAATAAGCGCCGTTGACGGCGCAATTTACCGCGGTGGGTAAATCCGCGTCGTCGAGAATCACCAGCGGGTTCTTGCCTCCCATCTCGAGCTGCAGCTTGGCCATGCGAGCGATGGCCTTGGCCGCGAGCGCATGCCCCGTTGCCACCGATCCGGTAAAACTGATGCCATCGACGCGACGATCGGTCACCAGCGCATCGCCAACGACACTGCCGCGACCCATCACCAGATTGAACACACCCGAAGGGATCCCGGCCTTGACAATGATTTCGGAGAGCGCCCAAGCCGATCCAGGCACGAGATCCGCGGGTTTGAAAACCACGCAATTGCCGTAGCAAAGCGCGGGCGCGATCTTCCACGCCGGAATCGCGATGGGGAAATTCCACGGCGTGATGATGCTGACCACGCCCAGCGGCTCGCGCGTCACTTCCACGTCGATCCCTGGGCGCACCGACGGAATTTTTTCGCCGGCGAGTCGCAGCGCTTCGCCGCCGAAGAACTTGAAGATTTGCCCGGCGCGGACAACTTCGCCGACACCTTCGGGCAATGTCTTGCCTTCTTCGCGCGCGAGCAGCCGTCCGAGCTCATCCTTGCGCACGAGCAACGCGTTGCCGACCGCATCAAGGAGATTCGCGCGATCCTGCACCGACGAGGCGGCCCAGGCAGGGAATGCGTTGCGGGCAGCGGCAATCGCCGTCTCCGCCTGTGCACGGTCTGCATGGGCGTACTCGCCGATGACATCGCTCACATCGGAGGGATTGATATTCTTCGACATCTCCACTCCGCCGACCCATTCGCCGGCGATGTAGTGATGGTGCAGATCGTTCATGGTCGTTGCTCCTCCAGTATACCGCGCGACGACAGATTACGCATCAGCTCACCGGTTCCAAAGGTCCAAGGCGGCGCCTTGTCGCTGGTCGTCACAATATTTTCAAGCGCGCCCAAGCGCTGCGCGGCGATGACTACGCGGTCGCCGACGTGGTGGGTAAAACCAGCGCCGGGCGCATCGCGGTCTTCGACCGGTGCGAACATCGTTCCCAGGAAGAGGACCAAGCCGTCCGGATATTGATGGTTCGCGCCGATCGCATGCCGTACCAGATCTTCGGGATCGCGGCTTATTCGGGTCATCGAGCTCCTGCCAGTGAGATGGAAACCGTCTTCGCCATAGACATCGAGGGTGACTTCCGCCCGACGTACGTCGTCGAGACCAAAGCCATCGTCGAACAGCCGGATGAAGGGACCGATTGAGCACGAGCCGTTGTTGTCCTTGGCCTTGGAGAGAAGGAGCGCGCTGCGTCCTTCGAAGTCGCGCAGATTGACGTCATTACCGAGCGTCGCGCCGCGAATCGCTCCACGCGAATCCACCGCCAGAACAACCTCGGGCTCGGGGTTGTTCCAGACCGATGCCGGATGCAGACCGATCAAGGCGCCATGACCCACGCTCGCCATGGGCTGCGTCTTGGTGAAGATTTCGGCATCGGGCCCAATGCCCACTTCCAGATACTGCGACCACGCGCCTTGTTCGAGCAGTAGCTGCTTGATGCGCGCTGCATCATCGGAACCCGGGCGAATCGACGCGAGATTCCCGCCCAGAATGGCTTCGATGCGCGCGCGGATCGCTTCTGCCTTACTCGCATCGCCGCGCGCCTGTTCTTCGATGACGCGTTCGAGCATGCTTTGCACAAAGGTGACTCCCGCTGCCTTGATCGCCTGGAGGTCGCACGGCGCAAGCAAGCGTGGCCTATCCGGAATAAAGTCGTGGCGACTGTTTGCGAGAAGCGTCCCGATATCTCCGACAATCCGTCCGCCTCGAGCCGCGCGAAGCTGCGCCACGGCGTCTTCACGTTCGAGCCAGGCGCTGATTGTTGCGCATGTCGACGCGACATCGACCACGCTGCCATCGGGAAGGACGGTAATAGGCGACGGTCCGCCATCGGGACCCGGAATCCATGCACGACCGATGAGCGTTGCATCGGCCCAATCCAACGGCAGGGCGGACAAATCGGTAGAGACTGGCATGGGTGATGCTTGATGAAGATGCCGACGCTTTGAAATTGTTCGCGTGCGTCGCTCGACCCTATGATCATACCTTTTCTTAGGGAGCACGGACGGGTGTACGCTACCACCATGGAGTCGAACATCAACCTCACGCAGCCGATCGCATCGACGTCGGTGATGACGGCGCTGCTGTCGTCACAGTCGGTCGCTTACTGGGTCCACACGCCTCAGCCTGAACCGCCTGTGGACGACGAAGACGACGAGGACGAAGACGGAAAGGGCGGCTCGGGCGGCGGCGGTAACATCGACCCGGACGACGACGAAGTTTGTTCGAACGACGATGAAGACGAGGACGAAGATGAGACCTTGTGGACGTCGCCGAGCAACAACACTGCACATTGGCGCCGAGGAGTTCATCGGCGCCAACGTCAAAAACAATCAGCCTAGGAGCCTGTCGGGCTTACTGTCGCGTATGCGACGGAGGCGCTTTGGTGGGCAGTCCTAGGCGCCGGCCGCGCCGCAGTGCCGGCCCACTGCCAGCGGCCGGCAACAACGGAATTGCCCCCAAAGCGCCCCGTCCCTTCGGGTTGCGGCCAAACGGCGCGCCTGCAGCGTTGCTCGGCTTGCGAATAGGCCAAGCTATTCGCTGCGCCGAGCGCCTCGCATTCATCACCGTTTGGCCAGCAACGCATACGTGAGAGCAAGCCCGACAGGCTCCTAGCCGCCCCAGTTCGGCGGACCCCCGTAGGGATAGCGGTCGGATATCCTGCGACCCGAGGAAATCCGCCGATTCAAATCGCCGGGCAACTGCGGGTACTCTCCAGGTCCGAAGGTCCTGCAATCACCCTCGAAGTTGGCATCGCTGCAGAAAATCCAATAGCCGCTGTAGACCCGCAGAGATGAGGCACGATCGTTGAAGCCGGTCCGATCCAGGTCGCGTACCACGGGACGATCGATTTCAAACGAACGGCCGCGGAAGCCCGGTCCTTCATAGAGCACGGCGCCAGCGGGCCTGCCGCTGGGCGCGTTAGCAACGGGTGGCGGCGGCGGCGCGTACCCGGCCGGTGGCGGCGCGTACCCGGTCGGTGGCGGCGCGTATCCGCCGACTTCGCGAGCCGAGGAGATGCGATTGTTGAGCTCGCTTCCCAGTCTTCCGTACTCACCGGGTTGCAGGCGAACGCAATACCCGCGGAAGCGCGCATCGGCGCAAACTTCCCATACACCATCGCGGACGACAATGGATTCGGCCCGGTCGTTGAAATCGGTGCGATCCAGATCGGGCATGTTGTCGCGAATGACCATGCGTCGGCCCTGGAAATCGGGGCGCTCGAAGAGGATGACCTCGCCCGCCAGTACGGGAAGGGTGATGAGTGCCATAGCTGCACCCATGATGATCTGGAAAGATGAACGGTTCATCGGCTGCTCCTGGTTCGGCTTGAAATAGGGACATAGTGCCGTCAACGGCATCCGAGCAAATCGCGCGCCAATGGGGGGAATCGCAAAGGCTCACGCAAGAACCGCGCTCAAAGAGCCGCTAACGGCTTCCAATCGTTCCCACGTCAGGGCTATCGGCCTCCGTTCGATGGCGCGCTCGCAGCGAGCGCGCGCAAATGTCGCTTGTAATTTGTGCCGGGCATCGGCTTTGCAGCGTAAAGAGGTAAGTGCCCGGGGCACGACCCGTAGCTTTACCTCACCACACCGCCAAAGCGGTTATGGAAATCCAGGACAGCTGCCGAAGAGTTACTTCGTGCGGCTCCGAGCAGAGATCTCAGGTGTCGCTCGGATTGTTGGAGCGTCATTCCGTAGACATCTCGACAAAGCGCATACGCCGTCGCTCCGGGCCAATCGGAGGGTAGAAGTTGGGCGGGCAGCTGCGGATCATGAAGGCTTGCCCTGCGAAATGCGTGAATGAGCAACGTGCGCACCACGAAACATTGCTCCGGACCAGCGCCTGCGGTCGTCCGCAACGCGCGCTGCGCGCGCTCGAAGCGCCTGATGAACGCTCGGTACTCGGCACTGACGCCATCGACGTCCCAGCACTCGCGCGAGATGCTCGATAACCCCTGTAAGTGGCCCCCCCCTGCATCGCGCCCGGTGAGTATGCAGACGTCGCGTACGCCGAGCGAAGCGACGATTTCACCGATGGCCGCAGACAAGGCGCGCGCCGGACGCACCAGGAGCCCCGGGGACACAGCACGGAAGCCTTCCCACCACAGCTCCTTGCGCAACGCCGCACGCTCCGCGCTGTCCAGTGTGGCGGAAGTCGCGACGACGATTTCCCACTCTCCGTTCCATTCATAAGGGGCTGCTGCATAAATGCGCTGGTAGGCGTGCGCGAAGCGCAGCGCTCCCTGATCGGTGAGCCGATAGAGGCTGCGCCGACCGTCCTGACGAGCGGCGAGCCACCCTTCGCGAACCAGGCGGTAGACGCTGGTTCGCACCAGACGCTCGTTAACGCCGAAAGGAGCCATCAGGTGAATGAGACTGGAAAGCCAGATACCTCCCCCGTGCGGTGCGATGGCATCGCCCCAGACGGTGACGATCAGCGATCTTGCCCTGGGAGGCGCAACGCTCAGCTCGGAGCGTATCCAGCGGGAAATTCCGGGATCGGGTCGTTTCCCTGGCTTGTCGCGATATTCCAGACGTGATACAGAATTTGCGCTGAGCATTATAAAAGTGTATCGTTTTCTCGACGTCGCCGCCAGTAGCGCGAGCGAGGAGGAAAACACCAATGTATGCACAGATGGTCGATACCGGGGCCAAGCGTTTGCGCACCTCGGAGGAGATGTCGCCGGAAGAGCGCGCGTTCCAGGAGCGCATCGATGCCGACATCAAGATCGAGCCCAAGGACTGGATGCCGGAGGCGTATCGCAAGACGCTTATCCGGCAGATCTCGCAGCACGCGCACTCGGAAATTGTCGGCATGCTGCCGGAGGGCAACTGGATCACACGTGCGCCGACGCTCAAGCGCAAGGCGATCCTCATGGCCAAGGTTCAGGACGAAGCCGGCCACGGCCTCTATCTCTATGCGGCCGCGGAAACGTTGGGCGTCTCGCGGGACGAGCTGATAGCGGACCTGCATTCGGGCAAAGCCAAGTACTCGAGCATCTTCAATTACCCGACCCTCACCTGGGCGGACATCGGCGCGATCGGCTGGCTGGTCGACGGCGCTGCCATCATGAACCAGATCCCGCTGTGCCGCTGCTCGCACGGCCCTTATTCGCGCGCCATGATCCGCGTCTGCAAGGAGGAGAGTTTTCATCAGCGCCAGGGCTTCGACATCATGATGACACTGTGTCGAGGAACACTTGAGCAGAAGGCAATGGCGCAGGATGCGCTCAATCGCTGGTGGTGGCCGTCGCTGATGATGTTCGGACCGCCGGACGCGGACTCGGTGCACAGCGCTCAGTCCGCGCAGTGGAAGATCAAGATCCTGTCCAACGACGAGCTGCGCCAGCGCTTTGTCGATCAAACCGTGCCGCAGGCTGATTACCTCGGCATCAAGGTTCCCGATCCCCTGCTCAAATGGAACGATGAGCGCGGGCACTACGACACCAGCCCCATCGATTTCGAGGAGCTCTACAACGTCGTCAAGGGCAACGGCCCATGCAATCGAGATCGGCTGCGCACTCGCGTCAAGGCGTGGGAAGAAGGCGCGTGGGTTCGTGATGCCGCCTTGGCGCATGCCGAGAAGCGGGCCGCGCGCAGCGCCCGAAAAGCAGCGTGAGGGGATCGACATGACCGAATGGCCACTCTGGGAAATCTTTATCCGCAGCCAGCACGGACTCGCGCACAAGCACGTCGGCAGCCTGCACGCTCCTGACTCCGAGATGGCGATCAAGAACGCGCGCGATGTCTACACACGGCGCAACGAAGGGGTGAGCATCTGGGTGGTCAAGTCCGCCGACGTGACGGCCAGCTCTCCAGGAGAGAAAGAGCCGCTGTTCGAACCGGCGAACAGCAAGGTCTATCGGCATCCGACGTTTTTTCCGATGCCCGATGAGGTGAAGCACTTGTGAACGGTCGCATTGTCATCCCGGCGAAGCCTGCCCCGGCGGAGGCCGGGGGCGGGATCCAAGGAGTTCGTTGCGTCAATGGCGCGCCACAATTGGGCCCCAGCCTGCGCCGGGGCGACGACATTTTTATTGAGCCATGAATCGCGACGAACAACTCTTCGACTATCTGCTGCGCATCGCCGACAGCGATCTCGTTCTCGCCCAGCGCCTCGGCGAGTGGGTGGGACACGGCCCGGTGCTCGAGGAGGACATCGCGCTGACCAATGTCGGCCTCGATCTCCTGGGCCAGGCACGGCTATGGTATGCGTACGCCGGCGAAGTCGAGACGCGGTTCGCGGCGCGCGGTCGCTGCGAAGACGAGCTTGCCTTGCTGCGCGACGCCTCCGAGTTCCGCAATCTGCTCCTCGTGGAGCGCCCGAATGGCAACTACGCCGATACCATTGCTCGCCAGTTCTATTTCGACGTGTGGCATCGACTCTTCCTTTTTCAGCTCAGTCGCTCGGGCGACGCTCGCGTCGGTGAAATCGCTGCCAAGGCGCTCAAGGAGGTTCGCTATCATGTCGAGCGCAGCGCCGATTGGGTGATCCGACTGGGCGACGGCACCGACGAGAGCCATGCCAAGATGCAGGCCGCGGTCGACGAGCTGTGGATGTACACCGGCGAGATGTTCGAGAGCGATGCGACCGATCAGGCGCTCACCATTGCGGGCATCGGCTGCGACGCGAGCGCGCTCGCCCACCCATGGCGCGAACAACTATCGTCCATCCTTTCCGAGGCGACGCTGACGCTTCCCACGGGAGCGTGGATGCAGAGCGGCGGCAAGCGCGGTGTGCACACCGAACAGCTCGGCCATCTGCTTGCGGAAATGCAATGGCTGCAACGCGCTTATCCGGGGGCGCAATGGTGATCGCAGCGCAGCCTCGTCAGGTTCAGAACGCGATCGACTCGATCTGGACCACGCTCGCCGCGATTCCCGATCCGGAGATCCCCGTCATATCGATCGTCGAGCTGGGCATCGTTCGCGATATCGAATTCGACAATGGCGAGGTCGTGGTCACGGTGACGCCGACGTACTCCGGATGTCCCGCGACGGAAGTGATCGCCGCCGAGATCGAGCGCGCACTCGTGGCTTGCGGCCTGGAACGATTTCGCGTTCAGATCCGCCTGCATCCAGCGTGGACGACCGATTGGATCGCGCCGGCGGCACGCGAGCGACTGCGCGCCTTCGGGATCGCGCCTCCGGGCGAAAGAGCGCCTCAGCAAACCGTCGATGTGAGCCGCTTGCGACGAAGCTCCATCGCAACGATTGCATGTCCCCGCTGCGGCTCGTCACGCACCCGCGAGTTGTCGCGCTTCGGATCGACGCCGTGCAAGGCGCAATATCGATGCGAGGACTGCCTCGAGCCTTTCGACTACTTCAAACCGCACTGACAGCGATCCGGGATTGATCGACGTGTTTATTCCCTCACCCCAGCCCCTCTCCCGGCGGGAGAGCGGTCCTTTGCGATGAGCAAGTTTCACCCGCTGACCGTCGCCTCGGTCGCGCGCGAGACGCGCGATGCGATCGCGCTCTGCTTCGAGGTCCCAGCCGAACTGCGCGACGCGTTTCAATTTGTGCAGGGGCAGCACCTGACTCTACGCGCCGACATCGGAGGCGAAGACGTGCGCCGCTCCTATTCGATCTGCTCGGCAGTGCAGGACGATGTTCTGCGCATCGCAGTCAAGAAAGCGCCGGGCGGTATTTTCTCGAGCTGGGCCAACGAGCGCCTGGCTCCGGGTCAGACCATCGAAGTCATGCCGCCGATGGGCCACTTCAACGTGCCACTGCACGCTGACAACAAGAAGCACTATGTCGGATTCGCCGCAGGAAGCGGCATTACGCCGCTGCTGTCGATCATCAAGACCACGTTGCTCACCGAGCCCGAGAGTGAGTTCACGCTGTTCTATGGTAACCGCTCGTCGAGCGCGGTGATGTTCAAGGAGGAGCTTGCCGATCTCAAGGATCGCTTTCTACAGCGTCTCAATCTGGTCTACGTCATGAGCCGCGAGCCGCAGGACATCGATATCCTCAACGGCCGCATCGACAGAGACAAAGCCGATGCGTTGATCGAGCGGTGGATCGATGTCACAAACGTCGACACGGCTTTCGTATGCGGCCCGGATGGCATGATGCAGGCGGTCAACGAGTCGTTGCAGGCGCACGGGGTGCCGAAGTCCAAGATCAAGATCGAGCTCTTCGCTGCGAGCATTCCCAAGACCGAGCACAAGGTGCAGACGACACCGGAACCAGGCCACAGCGAATGCGCGGTCACGGTCATTATCGACGGCGGGACGCGGCAATTCACGCTGGAGAAAACCAAGGAGAACATTCTCGACGCGGCCCTCAAGCAGGGCATTGAGCTGCCGTACTCGTGCAAAGGCGGCGTCTGTTCCACCTGTCGCGCCAAGTTGATCGAGGGGGAAGTCGACATGGATGCCAACTTTGCCCTGGAGGACTACGAAATCGAGCGCGGCTTCATTCTGTGTTGCCAGAGTTATCCCGTAACCGACAAGGTGGTCGTCGATTACGATCAGACGAGTTGAACGAGCGTAAGATTCACGATCGGAGGTAGCCCGTGTCGCAGCCATTGTTTGAGCGCCATCGAGCGCTTCTCGACCGCGCCCTGCAAGCAATCGCAGAGCGCGGCTACTGGAGCCCTTTCCCCGAGAGTCCGAAGGCTTACGGGGAACAAATGCCCGCTTTCGGCAAGGCCGCATTCGACGCATTTCTCGGTAAGCCATTTCCGATGACGCTGCCAGGCACCGTCGGCAAGGTGGGCCCGGAAACATCGCCTTACGGTCTCGAGCTCGGCATCACCTATCCTGGCGTCGATCTCGACCCGCTGTTCGCGGCAATCTCCGAAGCTGAAGTGTCCTGGCGCAAGGCGGGCCCTGAAGCGTGGATCGGGGTATCGCTGGAAATTCTCACGCGCATCAACAAGCGCAGCTTCGAGATGGCGTATGCGGTGATGCACACCAGTGGGCAGGCGTTCGTAATGGCGTTCCAGGCCGGTTGTCCGCATGCTCAGGATCGCGCGCTGGAAGCGATCACCTACGCCTACGATGAAATGCGGCGCATTCCTTCGAGCGCGCTCTGGGAGAAGCCGCAGGGCAAGAACGAGCCGCTCAGGATGGAAAAGCGTTTCCGCATCGTGCCGCGGGGCATCAGCCTGGTGATCGGCTGCAACACCTTCCCGACCTGGAACGCATATCCGGGCATGTTCGCGAGCCTGGCGACCGGCAACGCGGTCATCGTCAAGCCACATCCCAATGCAATCCTGCCGCTGGCGATCACGGTTGAGATCGCGCGCGAAGTGTTGACCGAAGCTGGGTTCGATCCGAATGTCGTGACGCTGGTCGCGCATGCTGCGGGCGACGACACGGCGCAGAAGCTCGCGCTGCGGCCGGAAGTGAAGTTGATCGACTTCACCGGCAGCACTGCCAACGGTGAGTGGCTCGAGAAGAACGCGCGACAAGCCCAGGTGTACACCGAAAAGGCGGGGGTCAACCAGATCGTCGTCGACTCCGCCGACGACTTCAAGAATGTCGCGCGCAACGTTGCATTCTCGCTCGCGCTTTATACGGGACAGATGTGCACGGCGCCGCAGAATGTGTACGTGCCCAAGAGCGGCATCGATGCGGCCGATGGACATCTTTCCTTCGACCAGGTCGCGCAGGGGCTCGCCGAAGCGGTGCAAAAGCTCGTCAGTGATCCGGCGCGCGCAGTGGAGATCCTCGGCGCGGTGGTGAACGACAGCGTAACGCAGCGTATCGATGCGGCCCGCGGATTGGGTCCGGTCGTTCTCGACAGCCAGGCGATCAGCCACGCGCAGTTTCCAAACGCGCGCATTCGCACCCCTCTGATCGTCAAGCTCGACGCCAGGGACGACGCCAAATATCTCAAGGAATGGTTCGGGCCGATCGCGTTCGTGATCGCCACCGAGGACACGATCCAGAGTCTCGACATTGCGCGCCGCGCGGTAAGAAGCCATGGCGCGCTGACCTTGTCACTCTATTCGAAGGATCCGAAAGTCATCGACCAGGCGATCGAGGTAGCCGAGGACGCGGGGGTAGCGCTATCGATCAATCTGACCGGTGGCGTCTTCGTGAACCAGTCGGCGGCTTTCTCGGACTATCACGGCACGGGCGCCAACCCCGCAGCGAACGCAGCACTGACCGACGCGGCGTTCGTTGCCAGCCGCTTCCGTGTGGTGCAGCATCGAATGCATGTTTGACCGTCAGCCATGACCTACGACAACATTCTCTTCAGCAGTGAAAATGGCATCGCCCGGTTGACGCTGAATCGTCCTGATCGCCTGAACGCGTTCAACGATGCGATGCACGCCGACATCCGAGCTGCGCTTACGCAGGTCAAGGAAGATCGATCGATACGCGTTTTGCTGTTGACCGGCGCAGGGCGCGCCTTTTGCGCGGGACAGGATCTCGCCGATCGCGCGGTGAGGCCGGGATCCGAGCCGGTGGACATCGGCGGCTCGATCGAGCGCAACTACAAGCCGCTGGTTCTCACACTTCGCTCGCTTCCGTTCCCGGTCGTGTGCGCGGTCAACGGCGTGGCCGCAGGAGCGGGCGCCAACGTGGCACTCGCCTGCGATATCGTCGTCGCGACCAGGTCGGCGAGCTTTATTCAGGCCTTCTGCAAGATCGGACTCATCCCCGATGCCGGAGGCACGCATTTTCTTCCGCGATTGGTCGGTAGCGCTCGAGCGAGGGGCCTCGCCATGCTTGGTGACAAGCTCTCCGCCGAGCAGGCGCAGGCGTGGGGATTGATCTGGAAATGCGTCGACGATCACGAGTTCAGTGCGACGGTCGAGGCGCTCCTGCAGCAGCTCTCTGCAGCACCGACACGCGCGCTTGCTGCAACCAAACGGGCGCTTCAGCTCAGCGCAGGCAATACGCTCGAAGCTCAGCTCGATGTCGAGCGCGATCTTCAGTGCGAGATGGGATACACGGAAGACTTCCGGGAAGGCGTCGCCGCCTTCGGTGATAAGCGATCGCCTCGCTTCACCGGGAAGTAACCTCCTTGGACGGTCCTACACGTATGCGACTTCGTTGTGTCGGTTACTGCTCGCGACTCGCCTGGTCGCATCCCCGCAACTCGGGGCCCCTGCTTCCCGGCTCGCGCGGCTAATCCTCCATGGGCGAGCATCACCCGCCGCTTCCGGCCCGCGAAGCTCAGGTGCTGGCCGAGCGCGTGGCCGCCGAAATGTATGCGCGCGACCGCGCGTCTCAATCTCTCGGCATGAAGCTCGGCAAAGTCGGTCCCGGCCACGCGGAGCTCGACATGTCGGTGCGACCCGACATGCTCAATGGTCACGCGATCTGCCACGGCGGATTCATTTTCGCGCTCGCCGACAGTGCCTTCGCGTTCGCCTGCAATAGCTATAACTTGACCACCGTGGCGTCCGGGTGTGCGATCGACTTCATCGCCCCGGCGCGTGAGGGCGACGTGTTGACCGCCGTGGCGAACGAGCGCAGCGCGACCGGGCGCACCGGCGTCTACGATATCGAAGTTCATAATCAGCGCGGCGAGAGGATCGCGTTCTTTCGTGGCAAGTCGTATCGCATCAAGGGTCACGTGATCGAAGAGCCCCACGCGGCCGTAGGGCGATGAAACCCTCTCCCTGCGGGAGAGGGCAGGGTGAGGGGATTTTCGGCGCAATGAAAGTAAGCCTGTAGGAGAAAACGGATGCCCTCGAAAAGACCTGCGCCCGGCGACCTGGAGGCGATCGAAACCGCGAGCCGCGACGAGCTCGTTGCTCTGCAGCTCGAACGCCTGAGGCGCATGCTCGAGCGCGCCTATGACAACGTGCCGCACTATCGAGCGAGCTTCGACGCCGCCGGCGTGCATCCGCTGGATCTGCGCTCACTCAACGATCTTGCCAAGTTCCCGTTCACCACCAAGAAGGATTTGCGCGATCACTATCCCTTCGGCCTGTTCGCCGTGCCACGCGAGCAAGTGGCGCGCATCCACGCGTCCTCGGGCACGACGGGTCGTCCGACGGTGGTCGGTTATACCGCGCGCGACATCGACACCTGGGCGACGGTGATGGCACGCTCGATCCGCGCTGCGGGTGGTCGGGCGGGCGACATCGTTCACGTGGCCTATGGCTACGGACTTTTCACCGGCGGTCTCGGCGCGCACTACGGCGCCGAGAAGCTGGGATGCACGGTGATTCCGATGTCCGGCGGCATGACCGAGCGGCAGGTGCAGCTCATCGTTGACTTCAAACCGAGCATCATCATGGTGACACCGTCGTACATGCTGGCGATTGCCGAGGAGATGGAGAAGCAGGGGATCGATCCGAAGAAGACGTCGCTCAAGATCGGCATCTTCGGCGCTGAGCCATGGACGCCGGCGATGCGCCGCGCGATCGAGTCCAGGCTCGACATGGACGCGATCGATATCTACGGACTCTCCGAGATCATCGGGCCCGGCGTCGCGCAGGAATGCATCGAGACCAAGGACGGCCTCACCGTGTGGGAGGATCATTTCTATCCGGAAATCATCGACCCTGAGACCGGTGCGGTGCTGCCTGATGGCGAGAAGGGTGAGCTGGTGTTCACGACGCTCACCAAGGAAGCGCTGCCGATGATTCGTTATCGCACGCGAGATCTGACGCGGCTGCTGCCGCCGACTGCACGCTCGATGCGCCGGATCGAGAAGATCACCGGACGCTCCGACGACATGCTCATCATCCGCGGCGTGAACGTTTTTCCGACGCAGGTGGAAGATCTGATACTGAAGCAGCCGGAGCTGACACCGCACTATTTGCTCGAAGTCACGCGCCCGGAGCATCTCGATGAAATGACCGTGCACGTCGAGATGGGGCCGGAGTTGGCCCACGGGAGCCAGGACGCGCGGGCAACGGCGGCGCGCCAGCTCGAGCACAATATCAAGGGCTACATCGGCGTGTCGACCACGGTGCGGCTCGCGCTGCCGGGAGGCATCGAGCGCTCGCTCGGCAAGGCGAAACGCGTGCTTGACAAGAGGCCCAAGGCGTAGAATCGCTGCGGGTTGGAGGGCGCGGCGTGAGCGCCGGATTTTTAGGCCCCACTATTGGCAGCGAGGTCGATGATTCTGGGCGGTTTTTCTGCGACCGGACATATGACAGATCGATGACCGACGCTTTATTTTGCGTCGCGTTTAGGATGGATACATCTAAGTTAGGCGGCAACGAGCATCGAAAAAGCGGAGGGCGGCGGGGGTGCAGCGCATAGTTTGTTACGCTACACCATCGTCGGTACTCTTACGTAATGCGACTCCTTCCGTATTCCATCAACGTCACGTTGGACGGGTGCTGCGATCATCGTGCGATCATCCCCGACGAAGACTTGCATCGTCACGCGGTCGAGAACCTCGCCCAGGCCGATGCCATCCTCTTTGGCCGGGTGACCTACGAAATGATGGAGGCAGCGTGGCGGCGGCCGGCGCGGGCGGGAGCGAGGCCTGATTGGATGGAACCCTTCGCCCGGACGATCG
>VBCY01000426.1:0-5240 GCA_005882995.1 Betaproteobacteria bacterium | reverse complement strand
CAGCCCACGCTAGCGGGCCACGGGCCGACGTTGTTCGCGGGGCTATCGAAGCGTATCGACTTGAAGCTCGTGAGCCGGCTGGAGTTCGGCTCGGGGGCGGTGGCGATGCGGTATGAGCCGAGAAGGTAGCCATCGGGCTTGCTAGCCCGAGATGGCTAAGGCGCCTAACCCGCGGCTGCAGCGGACGCCGTCGGCTTCGCCGCCGTCGCAGGTGAGCCGCCAACCGTTAGTTGGACGTCTAATACGTCGTGAAATTCGACTTGAAAACACTGGAGGAATACTCTGACGATGCGCTCTTGGCCGAGTTGCGTCGTGTTGCGGAAACCCTAAAAGGTCAGCGGCTCAGTATTGACCGGTTCAATTCGCTGTCGCGTGTGCACTCCACTACTCTTCGCTATCGCTTCGGTTCATGGCGTGCATCGCTTGAGAAAGCCGGAATCAGTGAGGAGATTGCGCCGAGGCAGCGCGTGCTTTCGCGCGCGCAAGTCGTCCAATGCCTTAGAGATTTCGCTGAAAGAAATGCGGGGGCATCCGTGACTCGAGATGCCATCGCCGCGCAGCTCGGAGTCCATGCAACGACCCTCACCAGACGATTTGGGAAATGGGAGAACCTACTTGCCGCGGTGGGCATACCGCCGGTTCCACTGGGGCGACGGTACACAGATGAAGAGTGCTTCGAAAACATTCTGGCGCTTTGGACTCACTATGGTCGGCAGCCCCATTTCGCGGAATTGAATCAGACGCCATCGACAGTTGGTTCCAAGGCATATGTGCGTCGTTGGGGCGGCTGGCGAAAGGCGCTTGGGGCGTTCGTTAGGCGCGTCAATGAAACCGAGCAAGGCAGCGAAACTCAACCACGCCCTGAGGAATCGAGTGCGCCTGCGACTCCTCCAGTGCCCGATCTCGCAGTGCCACGGTCCATCAATCTCTCCCTCCGCTATACAGTTCTCTCTCGTGATCGATTTCGCTGCGTCCTGTGTGGCGCCTCCCCCGCAAAAGACGTTGCGACAGAACTGCATGTCGATCACATCACTCCGTGGTCACGTGGCGGGCTGAATGTGACAGAGAATCTTCGCACGCTCTGCTTACGGTGCAACCTTGGAAAGGGTTCGCGAATCGAAAACGCCCAACCATCCGTTGCAGCGGACGCGCCGCAAGCGTCGCGCCGCTGAGCGGCACGTTAGGCGTTGCTTGGAGAACAATATGCCAATCACGCAGCAAATCAGTGGCATCTACCTTGAACTCGTGAAGCGTCCGTATTATTTCGTAGTTCACTCTAAGCTCTCAGCCAGCAACGAGCGGTACGACCGGTACTTTCCCCGCATGCTTCGCGAGTTCATGAAGAGTCCGCAGCATCGTCGCTACGTTGCGAAGGAGCGAGATGTCCTCTACATCACGAATCCTCATCTTGAAAAGAATGCTGTCGAGTTTCGCGGCTATTGGGTCGGAAACCAACGTTAGTCATGTTCAAGTCTCTTCCGTCGCGCGCATGGCGTGTGAAGCCGCCAATGTCCCATGTTTGAGCATCCGAAAGCCTCGTTCCTTTGCGAGCAACGCCTAACCGCTCGCTCAACGCGGACGGTCCTCGGTGGCCTGCGGCGCGTCCATCGTAGCGCCGGTTAGCATGGTTCTTTAGGCGACTCTCCGGCAGATTGTCCAATCCGTCCATGGTCAAGGAAAGCGCCGCGTGGCTCGAGGCATCGGATGTGGTTCCGATGTTTCCCACTTTGGTGTGGAAGACTTTGCTCAAGGCAGAGTTGGGTGATGCGATAGATGCAAACGTTTTGGCAACGCTTGAGCAGCTAAGGCGCAATCTGCCAACGCTCAATCCGGTGATGGGTGGCAATCAGAGCAAACGCTACATCAACGCGACGAATTTCAGGATCTCATTTCTTGCGTTAGCAATGTTGCAAAGAGCATTCTGCGATTCTTGCGGATCAGTCAGGAAGCTTTCGAAATCACTGGCTGCTGGGCCACGGTTCTCGCCAAAGGTGCAATTCACAAAACTCATTGCCATCCGAACAACTTTTTGAGCGGCGTCTACTACGTCCGAGTTTATCCGGGTGCAGATACAATAAACTTTCATGACCCCAGAAGTCAGACACGTATTATCCGGCCGCCGGTCGCGGAACTTACGGCGGAGAACACGGACCAGGTCGTAGTTAGAGTGACCAATGGCACTCTTCTGATGTTCCCGTCCTATTTGGAACACTCCGTTGACACCAACATGAGCGCGGAAGAAAGAATCAGCATCAGTTTCAACATCATGTTCTCTTCGTTCGCTGAGCAGCTGAGCAAACCTCTGTGGTGAAACCGCCCCTGTTTCGTGCAGCCGCCTAACCCAGCGCTCAACCGGACGCCTCGCCGGCGGCGCGCCGTCCGCTGGGGTCGGTTAGTTTGGTTCTTAGGGCGCCGCTTACGCGCAACGCGTATAATCAATGAGCTTCCTCACTGTCGAGATGCACGATGTCTAACTCTCTTGCTGAACTTAAGCGACAGGCTGCTCAACTGGATGACGCCGAGCGAGCCGAGCTAGCCCTCGCGTTGATTGAGTCACTTGACGACGGTGTTGACCCCGGGTCGGAAGAAGCTTGGCGGATCGAAATTGAGCGCCGGATAGCCGAGATCGATCGAGGAGAGGTCCAGCTCGTTCCAGGCGATGAGGTCTTCGCTCGATTGCGTCGTAAGCTTGGGTGATTCCATATTCGTTTCATCCCAACGCCGAAGCCGAGCTATCTGCCGCCGCGGAGTTCTATGAATCGCGGATTACAGGTCTGGGCCGGTTGTTCTCCGCCGAAGTGCAGCGCACGATCTCGTTCATTCGAGACTATCCCGATGCGGGCGCAGCTATTCGGTTGCCCGTTCGGAGAGCACTTGTCGATCGCTTTCCTTACGCAATAAATCTACCGCCGCGATCGAGAGTCAATTCATGTTCTCGCAGTCGCACATTTGCGTCAGCGACCCAACTACTGGCGCCAGCGACAAACGGCGCCCTAACCTTTCATTCACCGGACGCGTCGCCGTCCGGCGCTGACGCACCGTCCGTCGTGGCACCGGTTAGCTGGGCATCACAACACGTCCGTCACCCGGCAACGCTCATCAAAGGCGCGCCCGTCATGCCTACAAACACCGTCCGGCTTCACCGGGTGCTCCGTGCACCGGCCGAAAGGATTTATCGGGCGTTCCTCAACGCTGACGCATTGGCCAAATGGCTTCCGCCGAACGGCTTCACCGGCAAAGTTCACCATTTGGACGCCAAAGTCGGCGGAACCTACAAGATGTCGTTCACGAATCTCAGGACAGGCAACAGTCACTCTTTCGGCGGTGAGTACCTCGAGTTGCTGCCCAATGAACGGATTCGACACACGGATAGGTTCGACGATCCCAACTTGCCCGGAACGATGCAGCTCACCGTCTCCTTCAGGAAGGTATCCTGCGGAACTGAATTGAATATAGAGCAGGAAGGAATCCCCGAGATCATTCCGCTGGAGGCGTGCTATCTCGGATGGCAAGAGTCACTGGCTCTGCTCGCCTGCCTTGTCGAGGCCGAGATTCCAGGGTAGGAAGTGGCGCCTAACGGCCTCGCTCAGGCGCACTGCTTGCGCGTAGCTTGATTTTACGCGTCCTTGCGAAACCTCACCGTTCGCTGCCTTAAGGAACCAACATGGAAGCCGCAAGACGCGCTAGTCGGATTATCGGCGCGCTGATACTCGCACAGATGGCCGGCAGCTGGCTGGTGAACTTTGTGTTGACCGCGCCGCTGTTTGGCGCGCCAGGCTTCTTGGTGAGCGCTGCGGCTCACTCAGAGCAGATTGCCGTGTCCGTTCTTCTTGGGCTGGGCGTCGGCGGAACCGCGCTCGCCATCGCGATCGTGGCCTTCCCGATCTTTGGTCAGCACAGCCAAGCGCTGGCGCTTTGGTTTGTCGCGCTGGCTGTGGTGAGCCTCTCCGTAGCTGCGGTCGAAAACATGAGCGTGATGTCCATGTTGTCGTTGAGCGAAGCATATGCGAAGGCAAGCGCTGCGCAGCGCGACCAGTTTGAAGTGCTCCGCGTTGTCGTGGCCTCGGCGCGGAACTGGGCGCATTACATAGGTCTTATCTTTGGTGGCAGCACGCTCCTCGTGCTCTACGCCCTGCTGTACCTATTCGCACTGGTTCCGCGCGCACTTGCCGCTTTTGGCCTGGTGGCTATCGTGCTTCAACTGACGGCGGTCGCGATGCCACTCTTCGGGCATAGTGTTGTGTTCCTCATGCTCGCGCCGTTGGGTGTGAGTCAGCTGATTCTGGCGCTTTGGCTCTTCGCCAAAGGTTTTCGTCGCCAAGCATTGTAGAGAGGGATGCATGCTATTCAGATCTCGCACAGGCGCTCTGATCCTTATCGTTGTGGGCACGCTTCTTCTCCTTTCGAATCTTGGCTGGATTCCGCGGCTCGGTCCTCTGTGGCATCAATGGTGGCCGCTTATACTCATCATTGTGGGCGTCTTAATGTTCGTCAAACGATAATGGTGAGCGAGCGAGGAACCGCGAATGCACGTTCCACGTACGAAGCTCGCACACGAAAGACGAGGTGATTGAGCCATGGACCGGAGGACATTTGTCGTAACTCTCAGTGTCGCGCTCTTCACTGCGTCCGGCTCGACGCGTTCTCAGGGGAGAAAAGCTGCTCGAGTTGGCTGGGTCGGCGGTTGGTCACCGCAGCGTTAGGCTTGCGATGCTCGAGCCCGCACTGACTATCGATGAATCGCCGAGCGCTGAAGACATCGCCCTCGTGGCGCAAGGTATGCGACGCCACGCGCTTTCGCAGATTGATGGCGACGAGTCTCCACCCATCGCATGCTTCGTCCGGGAGAACGGCGTGATCGTCGGCGGCGTCGTAAGTCGTATTGTGCAACGTCGAATGTTCGTCGATCTACTTTGGGTTGATGAAACGCGCCGTAATCGTGGCCTTGGGTCAGCGCTCCTCCAGTCAATGGAGCGCGTGGCGCGCGATCGTGGCTGTCGCGACATTTGTGTCTCCCGCCCCGCTGCTTTCGTGAATCCACTTCACCCAGGGGAGGACGAGGAATTCCGCGAATCGCAGATCGCAGCGCAGCGCTTGGGGCTGACGCTTCGGCGCTTTCCCGTGCGCACCGTCGCCGAGGTGAATGCCGCCCTTCAGGCGATGGCGCGTGACCACATCGATGGGGTCGTTACGTTTTCGAACGCGCTGATCATGAGTCAGCGGAACACGATCGCCGAGTT
>VBCY01000425.1 GCA_005882995.1 Betaproteobacteria bacterium | reverse complement strand
CGCCCTTTTCCTCGAGCAGCTTCTTTTGGATCTCGGCGATCGACTTGCCGTAGATCGAATCCTCGTGCTCGATCCACACGGAAAGCTCCTTCGGCGACTTCTTCACCGCCGGCCCGATCATTTCGACGATCGACCGCACGCTCGTCTGGGCGAAATGCGCCGCGTTGGGTCCGCTGCGGATGAAATTGGGAAGTCCGCGCTCGGTCAGCTCCGCAGCGACCGCGTTCGTGTCCCAATAAAGCTTGTTGTAACGCTGCGCCGCGTCGCTCGCCGCGTTCGACACGGCCGAAATATACGTGCCGATGAAGAGATCCACCTTGTCGCGCGTCACGAGCTGGTCGACGGCCGCGATCCCCTGCTGAGGATTACCGGCGTCGCCGCGCACCAGCTCGACCTTCTTGCCCAGCACGCCGCCTTTCGCGTTCTTCTCATCGACCGCAAGCTGGTAACCCCGCGCGAGCTCGTCGCCGTAAAGGGCGAGCGGACCGCTGTAGGGGTTGATCGCGCCGATCTTCAGCGTCTCCTGCGCTACGCCGGCACCCGGGACGAGCGCGGCGACCAGCAAGGCCGTCCGCGTCGTCTTCGCGATGAAGCTCCACGTCATGATGTCTGCTCCTCCTTGGCATCGGAAAGGTGTCCGCACGCGGACGGAATCGGATTGCCGTGCATTGCCTTCGAAGTTTTCACGCCGGCGCGAAGCGCGGCAGCGCGACGCCGGCCTCGCGCTGGATCTCCAGCTTTACCGGCATGTCGATCGCGAGCGACCGCGCTTCCTTCACGATGTTCGTGACGAGCCGTGGTCCTTCGGCGAGCTCGACCACCGCCACGTTGTACGGCAGGCGGCTCGCGAAATACGGGTGATACGCGTGGTGATAAACCACCCAGCTCACGAGCCGCCCGCGGCCCGACGCGGTCTCCCACATCGGCTGCGGTGCAAGGCAGCGCGGGCACTCGCTGCGCGCGGGCAGCCATGCATGCTGGCAGGCGGTGCAACGCTGGAACACGAGGCGGCCGTCGTCGAGCGCGCGCCAATAAGGTGCGCTCAACTCGGTCGGTTCGGGCGCCGGAAATACGGCGTCGATCATGTCCTCGCCTGTCGTCGTCATTGCCGCTGCCCCAGGATCAACGTCGAGTGCGTGTGCATGATGCCGCCCTGATTGCTGACGATGCAGGTCTTCGCGTCCTGCACCTGCAGGTCCGCCTCGCCGCGCATCTGCCGCACGCCTTCGAGCACGAGCTGCAGGCCGGGCATGCCGGTTTCGGAGAGCAGGCCTCCCGCGGTGTTGACGGGAAGCTCGCCCTCGATCTCGATGCGTCCCCCTTCGGACCAGGGACCGCCGGCGCCTCTCGGCGCAAAGCCGTACGCCTCGAGCGTCATTAACACGGTGATCGTGAAGCAGTCGTAGATCTGCGCGACGTCGATGTCGCGCGGCGAAAGCCCCGCCATCTTCAGCGCCGTCATGCCCGACGCTTCCGCGCACGTTCGCGTGAGATCGGTTCGCTGCGCGACGTCCCACGACGTCTGTCCCTGACCGAAGCCCAGGATCGGAACGGCGCGATCGATGCCGAGCGAACGCGCGCGCTGCGCGCTCATCAGCACGACTGCGGCGGCGCCGTCGGAGACGAGGCAGCAGTCGTCGCGCCGCAGCGGATCGATGACCCACGGCGATTCGCGGTACTGCTCAAGGGTGATTGGCTTGCGCAGCTGCGCGTTGGGATTGCGTGCGCCGTGCTTGCGGATCGCGACGGCGATCGCGCCGAACTGATCGCTCGTCGTGCCGAACTCTTCCATGTGCCGGCGCGCGAGCATCGCGTAACCCGCCGGCACGCCGAACCAGCCGAACGCCGCGTCGTCGCCCCATGCCTTTTCGTACGCGTGGCGGCTGCCGGTGCGCGGATTGTCCGCGTAGCAGACGAGCGCGATCTCGCATTGACCGTGCTCGATGGCCATCGCCATGAACGCGATCAGCGAGAGGTTCGCCGCGCCGCCCTGGTCCCACGCGCCGCCTACACGCGGCTGCATGCCCATCGCTTCGGCCAGTGTCTGGCCGTACATGAAGACCGGATTCGACGTCGGCGGCTTCACGCCGAGCGCGTCGACCATCGCCTTGTCGATGCCCGCGTCGGCCAGCGCGTCGCGGCACGCTTCGATGTTGAGCGAGACCGTGCTGCGGCCCGGCAGCTTTCCGAAGGCCGTCTGTCCGATGCCCGCGATGACGACGTTGCCGCGCATTCAGACATGCTCCGCGTTGAAGCGACCGCTGCGACGGCGGTGCCGATCGTGGGACATCAGATCACCCCTTCGCGCTCGAGCCCGTCGATCTCGGCGCCGGAAAGCCCAAGCCACTCGGCATAGACGGTGCGATTGTCTTCGCCAAGGCGGCGGCTCGGCACCAACGGCGGCGGCTCGCTGCCGTGATAGCGCAACGGCGAGCGCGGCACCGGAATGCGTCCGAGATCGGGATGGTTGATCCACGCCAGCGCGCCACGCGCGTGCATGTGCGGGTCGTTCACCACTTCGTCGAGGTCGCGCACCGGCGCGCACGGCACGCGGTGTTTACGCAGCAGCTCGAACAGCGACTGCTTGTCGTAGCGGCGCGTGAACGAAGAGACGATGTCGTCGACGAGATCCATGTTGGCGACGCGCCGCCCGAGGCTTGCGAAGCGCGGATCGCCCTCGAGGTCCGAGCGCTCCATCGCTTTCACGAGCGACTTCCAGTGCGTCTCGCCCACACAGATGATCGCGATGTAGCCGTCACTCGTCGGATAGACGTTGTACGGCGATTCCGCGAGACCGCCGTGCCGGTTGCCAGTGCGTATCGACACCTGTCCATCGCTTCCATAATAAAGACCGAGGTTCGACGACAGCGACGGGTACACCGCTTCCTGCATCGACACTTCGACGAGCCGTCCCACGCCGGTCGTCTCACGCTCGTAGAGCGCGGTCATCACCGCGCCGTACAAATGCACGCCGCCGAAGAAGTCGCAGATCGCGGGACCCGCCTTCACCGGCGGCCGATCGGGAAACCCGGTGACGCTCATGACCCCTGCCATTGCCTGCACCGTCAGGTCCATCGCCGGGTAGTCGCGATACGGACCGCTGAGGCCGTACCCCGAACCCGACGCATAGACGATGCGCGGATTGACTTCGTGCACACGCTCCCAGCCGAACCCGAGCCGCTCGGTCGTTCCGGGGGCAAAGTTCTCGAGCAGCACGTCGGCGCGCTTCACCATCTCGAAAAGCAGCGCGAGGCCGCGCGGCGACTTGAGGTTCAGCGTCACCGACTGCTTGTTGGAATTGAGCATCGCGAACGGCAACGCCGCACCGCCCACGCTTGCGCGCCGGCGCAGATGCTCGCCCTCCTTCGGCTCGATCTTGACGATGCGCGCGCCGGCCATCGCCATGAGAAACGTCGCGTACGAGCCGTTGTAGATCTGGC
>VBCY01000067.1:444-2224 GCA_005882995.1 Betaproteobacteria bacterium | reverse complement strand
TAGTGGCTAGCGGGTTCGAGCAAGCCGCGGTCCATTTTCTTCACTCCTACGGATACGTGGCGCTTTTCGTGCTCCTTGCGCTCGAGACGTCGATGATCCTGCATTTCGTTCCCAGCGAAGTCATCGTCACCGTCGCCGCCGCCACGCTTGCCACTGACACGACCCAGCTTGTTCTCGTCGTTACGGTGAGCACCTTAGGTGCAACGGCGGCGGGCAGCCTCATGCTCTACGTTCGCGCGCTACGGCGGCGCCGATTCCTGGATCGGCACCCCCACTTCTTCGGCCTGACCGCGAAGCGCCGCGCCCGCTCGAGTCGTGGTTCCAGCATCCCGCAAGCGAGAGCCTGGTGTTCTTTTTTCGCCTGCTGCCATTTCTCCGCGCGGCCATCAGCATTCCCGCAGGCCTCGCTGAGATGAGCGTGCGCAAATTCACACTGTACAGCGCAGCAGGAAGCCTTATTTTCAATGCCGCGCTCGCCTACTCGGCCTATGCGGCGCGAACGAACCCCGACGTCCTGGCCGAAATCCGCGTCGTAATCGCCTACGCGACGAGCCGGTGGCCATTTTTCCTTGCATTGGCCTTCATCGCACTGGTTGCTGCCTATTTGCTCTATCGCCGCCGCTATGCCTACCGGCAGGCACCGCAGTTGGCCGTTCGCCATGTCCTGCGCGCAAGCGCCATCGCTGCTCTCGCCTCCGGCATGATTCTGCTCGGGTTCAGCCTTTTCGCACCACACGGGACCTACCGGGCAGTTACCTGGATCGCGGTGGATGCGGGCCAGCTCGCCGAGCAGTACGGCATTTCGGGGTTCCTGTTTCTCTTGGGCATTGCGTTCGCTGCGATCACCCTCGGCCTTGTCGCACTCACCGTCTCGCCCTTCTTCGAACAACTCACAAAGGCGCTCTTCGAGCGCCTGCGCGCACGGTCAGGGAAGGACGGCTCGTGCTGAACGGGGGCGTCGCGCGTCGTAGTCATTGCGGCCGACGTGGCACGATGAGATTGCCAACCGAGATCTGAACGGCCTCGCCATTTTGATTCAAGGTCGTCGTTTTCACCTTGATCAATCCCTGGTCCGGTCGGGACTTCGAAGGTCGTACTTCGAGCACCTCGCTCTCGACGCGCAGCTCATCGCCTGGACGAACCGGTCGTGGCCAGCGAAAGTCATCGAAGCTGGCGCCGACAATGCCCCCAGCGGGCTTGAGCTCGCTTTCGACCAGTAGGCGCATCGTCACCGCGGCGGTGTGCCAGCCGCTCGCCGCGAGCCCTCGAAATATCGAGTCACTTGCAGCTGTTTCGTCGAGATGGAACGGTTGCGGGTCGAATTCGGCGGCGAAGCTCTTGATCCGCTCTTGATCGATGCGGATTCGCGCCGACCCGCCGAACATTTGACCAACTTCGAAGTCTTCCAGGTATCGTTCGGTCATTTCCGGCCTCTCCTCAGTTTCGTCGCGCGCAGCAAAGCGATCGGGGTGAGCTATCGCGGGATCGCGGAGACGATTCCTTCGCCAACGCCTCACGGGGGCATCGGTAACGGCTCAACCCGACTCTCTCGTATCGGCAGATTAACGATGGCGGCGGCTGCAGCCAGCGCCATGTCGGCGTACCACATCCACTGATAACTGCCAGATTGGCTGAGCGCGATTCCGCCGAGATAGGCACCGAGGAATCCGCCGATCTGATGCGATAGCAGCGTGAGGCCGAAGAGCGTGGCCATATAACGGACGCCGAAGAGCTTGCCCACGATGGCGGCGGTCGGCGGCACGGTTGCGAGCCAGGTGAG
>VBCY01000067.1:0-396 GCA_005882995.1 Betaproteobacteria bacterium | reverse complement strand
GCGATGAGGCTGCCGACGATGTTGGCGAGACCGATCAAGGCCAACGACCAGCTCGCCACTGTCGGCGGCAGGCCACAGAGATTCACTTCGCCTGGCAAGTGAGTCACGAGAAAGGCAATGTGAAAGCCGCAGGTGAAGAACCCAGCGTGCAGGAGCAGATAGCTGCGATCCCTCATCGCGTGGCGGAGCGCCTCCCATGGTGAGGACCCACCCGCGGCATGGTGGTGCACGTGCCCAGGCGGGCTCACCACGCGCGCCAGGGGCAGGGCGCCCAGCGTGATCAGCGCAAGCGACCACATCGCGCCCATCCACCCGAGCGTCTGGATCAACGCCTGCGAGATCGGCGCGAAGACGAATTGCCCGAGCGATCCGCCCGCATTGATGATCCCCGCGGCC
>VBCY01000423.1 GCA_005882995.1 Betaproteobacteria bacterium | reverse complement strand
GTCACCGGAGCCTCTGGATGAAGTCACGCTGTCGGCGAGCGAGCTCGACGACGGCCGGCTCGAATGGAGCGGCTTCGACGTCAATATCGAGGTGAACATGGGCACGGCTCCAGACCATGGCGCAGTTTCGATGGTCGAGACGACAGTGCCAGCGCCGGTGACATTTCGCGGTACGCCAGCCCCGCGCTATTGGGAAATGGAGGACGCGGGCATCGACTATGGGTCGATGCAGGTAGGACCCACCGACCTCGTGCATCTCATGCTCATCGAGTACGCCAGCAGCTACGGCAACGACTGGTTCGTGGTGCCGTTTACGCTGCCGGTCGGCTCCATCACGCGCGTCGACTCTCTGGTGGTGACGGACAGCTTCGGTATGGGCAGCCTGCTGCGCCCGATTGGCGATCCAGCGCTGCCTCGCCCCAACTGGTCGATGTGGCAACTGGCGTATCGGCGCTATCCCGGTGAGGATTCCATCGCGACACCCAGGCCCAACCTGTTCTTCCTTCCACCGACGATCGCACAGCGGCTGCAGAGTGCGGCGCTCGAAGACGTGCTTTTCATGCGCGACGAAATGGCCAATCTAGCCTGGGCGATCGAGCGCAGCATTGAAAGCCCGCTCGAGCAGCCGATGCCGCGTATCGAGCGCACGGAGCCGGTCGAAGGGGCACCGGCGCAGGGTCCGCCACGCTATCTGCTTGCGTCTGCCGTGCCTGCGCACTGGATTCCGCTGTTGCCTGTGGAAACGCATGACGCGAACGGGAAGGTCATATCGCGATTGAGACGCGGCGCCGTATTGCAACCGAACGGGTCGCAACAGGTGCATGCCTCTCAAAGCGATGTACTCAAGGCCGCTGGCGGACTTTTGCTGTATGACGAGGAAGTGCCGCGTGAAGGTCAGCACGTGATTCGACAGCGGGTGGTCGCGCGATGGATCGACGGCTCGACCTGGTTGTGGACCGCATTCCGCAAGCAGGTTGGGCGTGGCGAAGGCTCGAGCGGGCTCGCGTTCGACCAACTGGAGGGCGGCGATCAATAGATCAGCCCGCGAGAACGGCACATCGTCGATGTCACGATCGCCCATTACCGTGAGCGGCGAAGCAACGCGAGGAACAGCAGGTGCCCACCACCATTAGGGGCGAAGACGCACGAGCGCGTCGATGCAAGTCGAAGATCGATGACCGTCAATGCACGAACGATGATCAGTGCGCTACATCAGCGAAACGCACTGTATCTTCGTCCAATGTGCAAACGATCGACGCCCTTCGCACTGGGACTGCGCCATGACCGAGAACCGATGCAGAGGGACCAGGACGGAGGGCAAGATGGAACGAAGCGAGCTTCTCGTGGCCGAGAAGCGCGTCTGCACAAGGTTTTGAGACGGCACCAAGGTCAAAAGCGAGTGCCGTCATCCAGGCTAAATCGATGTAGGCATTGGGTGTTGCGCGTGCCGTTTCCGCTGTACCACGCTGCTCTACGCGGGAGGGAGGACCATGAATCGACGCGACAATAACGAGTTTCGCCTCAAGCCCGCAGCGCCCAGAGGCAATCGATCACGTCTTGGTGAACGGTCTACGACGAGAGTGCTACGCGGCATCAATCGCGTCGGCGGAATGCCATTGCGCAGAACATCTACGAAGCCGCGAGCGACGCTGGCAAGGCTCGGCCGGGGCGCCGGTGCGGCGGCTGGAGCCACTGCGCAGTGCGGGTATTGTTGAACGCCAAGCGGAAGGCATCTGGCGGATTCCCGCGGACCTGGTGGCGCGTGGTCACGCGTATGACCGGCGGCGCACGAGCGGAGTCGAGATCCATCTGCATTCGCTCTTGCCCATCGATAAACAAGTGACGGCGCTAGGCGCAACGTGGCTCGATCGGACCTTGGTACGCCCCAACACACCGATGGCCAACGTTGCCTTTGGCGCGACCGTGCAGGCGGCTTTACGTAAACGCATAGATTTCGTGGTCGAACGCGGCTTCGCCGAACGCGATGGCGAGCGCCTGAAGCTGCCGTTGAACCTACTGACAACGCTTCGTCAACGCGACCTGGACCGCGTCGCGAAGGCGATCGCCCAAGAGACCGGCATGGTTCATCGACCGCTGGTTGACGGTCAACGCGCCGTGGGCGTCTATTGGCGGCTCGTTGTTACGTCAAGCGGACGTTTTGCGATGCTCGATGACGGCCTAGGTTTTAGCTTGGTGCCTTGGCGTCCCATACTTGAACAGCGCATTGGCCAGCAGCTCGCAGCGACAATTCGCGGTGATCACGTTACCTGGAGCTTTGGCCGTCAGCGAGGCCTTCCGAGATAGTCTTGGGGTCGCCGCTACCGCACCGGGCTGCGATGGGTGTGATCGGCGCGCTGTGGTCAACGTTCGCAGCGACGGTCTCAGTCCGCCAACTGCGGTCGTAGCGCGACGCACTCTATAGCGGACCTTGGCTGGGAGCAAGAAAGAAGTTCGTCCCTTTCCTGTAGACCGCGGGAGAGGGGAAGCACCTTCGGCCTCTGGGGCGCAGCTCCACGGTGCTGGCGCGAGTCGCGCGTTGAGGTTACGTCCGAAAAGCACCTCGAGGTCTTCGACGCTTCTGCGGCTCACGCTGATTTGGGGGTAGTTGGTCGTTGGTCCATTGTTCTGAAACAATGTAGCTTGCATCACGCGGTCCAAGGTCATCATGCCATTCCCGGAAAAAGTCCCCAAAGCCTTGGCGGATAAATTCGTCGCCATCACCGCCCTGACCGACGACTTCTGCGCTCAGCATCTCAACGATGAATATCGTCAAGTGATTCACCGCCTAGTCGGAACGTTGGCCAGGAAGCGCCCTTCGCCATTGCTGAAGGGGAAGGAAAGCATCTGGGCAGCCGCAGTGGTGCACGCGATTGGGCGGATCAATTTTCTGGATGATCCCGCCCAAACACCGCACTGCAAGCCGACGGTTATCTTTGATTTCTTCGGAGTTGTCGAAAGTACTGGCCAGACCAAGTCACGGGAGATTCAAAAGCTTCTAGACATGGGGCCTTTGTCGCCAGAATGGACCTTGCCCAGCCGTTTGGCGGACAACCCGATGGTATGGATGCTGGAGGTCGACGGGCTCATGATGGACATTCGTCATGCGCCGGTTGAACTGCAACGGGCGGCCTTTGAACAAGGTCTGATTCCCTTCGTTCCCGGCGAACAGTCCGACAAGTCCAGATGAGCAAGCGACTTTCGGGACCGGCGGCGTAAGAAGATGCCACGCAAGAAGATCCACTTTCCTCACACTTGAGTTATTGCGATAGGTCGTCTTCTGCCGAATGAGGCGTCGGCATCCGGCAGCGCCCGACCACAACCGGTCGTAGCGCCTCGTCGTCAATAGCGGCCGCTCAAGCCACCGGACGCGAGCAACGAGCGCAGTACTACGAGGGTTGCTAACACGCCTTCGGCCGAGGGCGCCGCCGATTCTTGCGCAAACCGGTAGCTCTCCGCAGAATGCGTCAGCGGACGAATCAATAGCCCGAAGCGTCTATGCCCGCGAAACCTCGCGCCGCCCTACAGTTGCCCACGGGCACCGTCACCTTCCTGTTTTCCGACATTGAAGGCAGCACGCGGCTGTGGGAGACACAGTACGCGGCGATGCAGCAGGCACTCGCACACCACGATGCGATCATGCGCGATGCCATCGAGGCGAACAATGGTTATCTGATTAAGACTACTGGCGATGGTGCACATGCGGTGTTTGCCGTCGCGGTGGATGCGCTCGCGGCGTGTCTTGCGGCGCAGCGCGCGTTGAAGTCACGCCTCGGGGGCGAACTGCGCATCAAGTCGCGGATGGCCCTGCATAGTGGCACGGCAGAACAACGCGATGGTGATTACTACGGTCCCGCCTTGAACCGTGCTGCGCGGCTGATGGCAGCGGGCCACGGCGGCCAAATCCTCGTATCACTGGCCACCAAGGAATTGGTGCGCAACCGTCTCCCCGGTATCGCACTGCGCGACATGGGCGAGCGGCGATTGAAAGACTTGCTCCAGCCGGAGCGCATCTACCAAGTGGTCGCTCCTGATCTTCCCGCCGACTTCGCGCCGCTCAAGACCCTCGATACGCGTCCAAACAATCTGCCAGCGCAGACGACGCCCTTCATCGGTCGCGAGAAAGCGATTTGCGCCGTCAAGGAAACCTTGTCCAACGCCAACGTGCGCCTACTGACGCTTTCGGGTGTCGGTGGTACTGGCAAAACGCGTCTTGCTCTGCAAGCCGCCGCAGACATGGTGGATGAATTCGAGCATGGCGTGTATTTCGTCCCGCTCGATGCGCTCAGTGATCCCGCGCTAGTCCTGCAGGCGATCGCGCAGGCTCTTGCAGTGCGCGAAGCCGCAGGCAGGTCGTTGCGCGAGCAGCTCCTGGGCTACCTACGCGACAAGCAGACCCTCCTCGTGTTGGACAACTTCGAGCAAGTGATCGATGCCGCGCCACGGGTCAGCGAACTCCTGACAGCCGCACCGCGGGTGAAGGTATTGGTCACCAGTAGGGAGGTATTGCGCCTGTCCGGCGAAATGGAATACCCCGTTCCACCCTTGTCCCTGCCTGATCCGAAACGGTTGCCACCGTTGGAGCGACTCACGCAGTACGAAGCGGTGGCGATATTTATCGAGCGCGCCGTGGCGGTGAAGCCCGCCTTCACGGTCACGAATGAAAATGTGTCTGCCGTCGTGGAGATCTGCCAGCAACTCGACGGTTTGCCGCTGGCGATCGAACTGGCCGCAGCGCGGGTGCGGGTGTTGCCGCCACAGAAAATGCTGATGGAGTTGAGCGATCGCCTGAGCTTTCTCGTTGGCGGTGCGCGCGACTTGCCGGCACGGCAGAAGACACTACGCAGCACGATCGATTGGAGCTATGCCTTGTTGACCGGTGACGAACAGCGACTTTTCCGGCGACTGGCAGTGTTTGTCGGAGGATGCGACCTGGAAGCGCTCGAAGCGGTCTGCAATGTTGAAAAGGATTTGAACGTTCTCGAGATCCTGGAATCGCTGGTTGGCAAGAGTCTTGCGACGCAGACCGAGGCCCATGGCGAACCGCGTTTTGCAATGCTGGAAACCATCCGCGAGTACGCGCGTGACAAGTTGATTGCCGTAGGCGACGAGGAACGGGTGCGGGCACGGCATCGGGACTACTTCCTGGCGCTGGCGGAAGAGGCGGAGCCAAAACTCATGGGTGCGGAGCAGGCCGAGTGGTTGCAGCGTCTGGAACACGAGTATGAGAATCTGCGGGCGAGTCTGGACTGGTGCCTCCTGGAGGCGGCATCGGGTGGAGGTCTTCGGCTTTGCGGGGCGCTGCAACGGTTCTGGTGGACGCGAGGACATCTCTCAGAGGGCCGGCAGTGGTGTGTGCGGATCCTGGGAAAGGCGGGAGCTGAGGAGCGAACGCAGGCGCGCGCGGAGGCGCTCAATGCGGCCGGCATACTGACTTATTATCAGGGTGACTATACCGCCGCCCGCTCGCTGCACGAGGAGAGTCTGGCAATCTGGCGGGAACTGGGGGACCGGAGGGGCATGGCCCGCTCGCTGAACGGCCTGGGGAATGTCGCTCTTGACAAAGGCGACTATTCGACGGCCCGGGCGCTGCATGAGGACAGTTTGGCGATCCGGCGGCAGTTGGGCGATCGAGGGGGCATGGCTGGCTCGCTGAACAACCTGGGGAACGTCGCTCTCGATCAAGGCGACTATTCGGCAGCCCGGGCACTGTACGAGGAGTGCTTGGTGATCTGGCGAGAACTGGGGGACCGGGGTGGCAACGCCACCTCGTTGGGCAACTTGGCAAATGTGGCCTTCGAGCAGGGCGACTATCCGGCTGCCCGAACTTTGGCCGAGGAGAGCCTGGCTATCCGGCGCGGGTTGAGTGACAGGCAGAAGATCGCCGATTCGCTGGAGGGACTGGCGGCTGTGGTCGCAGCTCTCGGCAGCTCGCTGCGCGCGGCCCGAATCTGGGGTGTGGCGCAGCGACTGCGTGAGGAGGTCGGATCGCCGACGTCTCCGAACGAACTGCCCCGCTACGACCGACGCGTGGCTGCAGCCCGCGTGGCCCTGGGAGATGACTCTGCTTTCGACCGCGCCTGGCAGGAAGGCCGTGCTTTGACGCTCGAGCAAGCGATAGCGCTCACGTCAGAGGAGACAGTCGAGCGACCATGACGAAACGCTCGTCCTTCGAGGGAGACGGATGTTTGTTCAATCACGCGTGCGGTGTAAGTGGAAATTCGGATGTGCCGGTCGGCGGTAGCCGTCATCAGCGCAGTTGCCGTTGCGGTGCCTCGCTACTCGCCTCCTCGGCGGGCGCTCACACTTATTATTGAACGTCTGATTTTGAAAAGGATCGACCGGCTGCTGAGGGTCGAACTGCGACCGCCGAAGATCAGGCGGCTCACGGCACAACCGGTTGTACAGCGCCGGCGGCGATAGCGGTCGCTCGATCGTGCTGTCGGACGGTGGACTTCAGGCCATCAACGGCAGGCAGTAAGGTGATCGCACCATTGATTCCGAGAAGTACTGCCCAGCGGCCAGGATGAAAGCCACCGGACAATCGTTGTGCGATCGCAGATCACCACGAACCGCGCCCTATCATCACTCGGGTAGTTACTACCGCCGCTAGATCGGGAAGCGGCTCGCTTCCGCGACGATCAATGAATGCAGTGAAAGTGTCGGTTACCGATGATCACGATTCCCACGCCGTGGTCGACAACGTGGGTCGGGATGGAAGCGGGCGGTCAGCCGCCGCCGGCCGTTTCATCGTGGCACGACACCGACCCTGCCTGTCGGCTCGGGATGGGGAGCCGAGCGACGCTTCCGTCAGCCGCCGGGCGCCGCGTTCACGCGCGTCCGAAGCTGATGTTGCCTTCGTCCGTCACTACGCTGAGAGCAGAACGGTGCGGCATGATGAACGCCCGCGGTCGGGCAATACCGAAACCTTGCGCGTAGTCGACGCCGATCACCTGCAGGATGGCAAGTGTTTCTACGCTTTCTACGCACTCCGCAATCGTCGTGATGCCCATTACTCGGCCGACCTTATTGATTGCCTCGACCATTGCGCGATCGACCGGATCGCGCGCAATATCGCGGATAAACACGCCGTCGATCTTCAGATGGTCGACAGGCAAATGCTTCAGGTAGCCGAACGACGACATCCCGCTGCCGAAATCGTCCAGGGAAAAGCCGCAACCGAGCATCTTCAGCTCGTGGATGAACCGCGTCGCCCTGGTGAAGCTCGCGATCGCAGCTGTTTCAGTGATCTCGAAGCAGACCGCCTCGTAGGGAACTCCGAACGACTCGAACTGCGTGCGGACGAATGGGAGAAAATCGTCCTCGTTCAGCGACGCCGCCGACAG